>JAOPZU010000466.1 GCA_025963955.1 Solirubrobacterales bacterium | reverse complement strand
CGGACGCCGGGAAGGTCGCTGTGGTGGAGCCGACGTCCAGGAAGACGCCGGTGGGGCGCATCACGACGATGCGCTTCAGGCTCAGGCTCCGCAGCAGCTGCTGCGCCCGGGCCCGGGCGGCCGCCGCGTCGTCCGCCCGCAGGGCGCTCGCCAGCCGGCTGTCCCGGCTGACGGGGCGCAGCGCGGCCCGCGAGTCCGCCTTCGCCGCCTCGTAGAGGTTGATCGCCGCCCGCTGGCGCGCCGCCACGCCTGCGTCCTGCTTACCGTTCTCGTTGTCCGCGATGAGGCTGAAGAGGACGACCGTCAGCGACACCATCGGCACGATGACGATGAGGACGAAGAACAGCGTGAGGCGGTTGCGGAAGCTCATGCGGGGTGGGTCGCCTGGGCGTGCCACGGCGAGGGTATCCGGGCTATCGGCACATTCGCGCTCGACGCTGAGCGCGGGCCCGCCGCCCAGAGCCTCCCGCGGGCCCCGGAGTGTGCGACACTTCCCGCCGCGCGTGACCCGGTGCGCCGCCCGTCGGTACCATCCGTACCCAGGGCACCCACCCCGGGGCTATAGCTCAGCTGGTAGAGCGCTGCCTTCGCATGGCAGAGGTCAGGAGTTCGAGTCTCCTTAGCTCCATCGTCGTTCCGAGACCCGCCCGCGAGGCGGGTTTCGTCGTTCCGGCGCGCGGATCAGAGCGCCCAGGCGAACCGGGCGTGGAGGTCGTGGTGGGTGCCGCCGCTCGGGGTGTGGGAGCCCGTGTTGTCGTAGGCGAGGCGGACCTCGATCGGCTGCCGGCCGGACGGGAGCTCGAAGACGAGCCAGCCGGCGGTACAGCCGCTGCGCGCGGAGGAGAAGCCGTCCCCGTAGCTCTGGGCCGGGAACCTCACGTGGCCGTGGCCACCGTCCTTCAGGTCGAGGGTGAAGTCCGAGGTGCCGATCGCCATGTCGCTCGTGCTGCAGACCGTCACGTGGGTGAGCGGCAGGACGGCACGTTTCCACTCATGGCTCATCGCCCGCGAACCTATCCCAATATCGTGCGCCGCCCATGGGCCTGATCGACGCCACCGCGGAGCACGTCCGGGCCGCCTGCGCCGGGGAATCCAGCGGCCACGACTGGTGGCACATCCAGCGGGTCTGGAACACCGCGCGCATGCTCTGCGCCGGCGAGCCGGGCGCCGACCCCACGGTCGTCGAGCTCGCGGCGCTGCTGCACGACATCGCAGACGCGAAGTTCCACGACGGCGACGAGACGATCGGCGCGCGCACCGCGGCGGCCTGGCTCCGCTCGCTCGGCGCTCCTGAGGACGTGGTCGCGCGGGTGGCCGACATCGTCGCGAACGTCTCCTACAAGGGCGCCGGGATCGCGGACAAGGTCACGAGCCTGGAGCAGCGCGTCGTGCAGGACGCCGACCGGCTCGACGCCATCGGGGCGATCGGGATCGGCCGCGCCTTCGCCTACGGCGGCTGGGACAACCGCGTCATGCACGACCCGGACGAGCCGCCCGTCCTGCACGAGACGATCGAGGCCTACCGCGCGGCCCGCGGCACCACGGTCAACCACTTCCACGAGAAGCTGCTGCTGCTCGGGGAGCGGATGCTCACCGACACCGGGCGCCGGATCGCGCAGGAGCGGATCGCGTACATGGAGGCGTTCCTCGAGCGCTTCCACGCCGAGTGGGACGGGCGCGCGTAGCGCCCACGACGCTCAGGCCTCGGGGATGAGGGCGCCGTCGAGGGCCGCCCGTACGGCGCGGACGTGGATCTCCTCGACCGCGTCCAGGACCTCGAGGATGATCGGCCGGTTGGCGGCGTCGCCCTCCCGCTCCAGGTGCTCGCCCGAAGCGAACTGGGCCAGGCCCTCCCGCAGGACGCCGAGCCGGGCGACGGTCGTCTGCACGCGTGCGACGCCCATGTGCCCCGAGAGGTCGGCCAGCACGTCGATGAGCGCGGTGAGCTCGCGCAGGGCGAGCACGTCGTCCGTGTCCATCTGGCCGACGGCGTAGCGCGCCTCGCGCACCGTCCGCAGCCCGTGCAGCGTGGCCTCGACCTGGGCCGGCGTCAGGTCGACCGTGATGGCCACCGACGGCAGGCCGTCACGGTCGGGGTACAGCTCTATGTGGTTCGGGAGGAGGACCACGATCTGTAAGTGGTATCGGATCGGTCGGCGATTTGGATGAGCGACCGGGCACACAACCTGCGGTCCGGTCCGTTCCTTGTGCCCGGGGACACGCTCGCGATGCGGCCCGGGCGCGTTCGCACACGCCCGGGCCGCGGCGATCAGACCCTCGTGAGAAGCGGCTCGCCGACCAGGCCGAAGCGCTGCAGCACGCCGAGCAGCTCCCGGTGGCCGAAGGCCTGGCAGGCCGACGCGAAGCCGACGCGCCGCGGCGGCTGCGTCAGCAGCGCGTGCGCGCAGTGCGCCTGCAGCAGGGCGGTCTGCTGGTAGTTGTTGTTGCCGCGCAGGACGACCTGGACCGCGCCGAGCGGGCCGCTGCCGATGACGCTGTCCAGCGAGCGGTTGACCCGCGGGTTCTCGCGCGGCGGGGTCACCGTCTCCGGCATCTGGGCGGTGATCGCCGCGATGGCCGCCTGCTGCTCCTCCGCGGTCGGCAGCGGCTTGACCTGGGTCTCGATGATCTCGACGACCTGCGCGACCCCCGCCATGACCTCCTGGTTGAAGAGGCCGCCGCGCGACTTGCAGGTGACCACGCGCGGGTCGTCCTTGAACCACACGGGGTGCGCGATGCCGCCCCACGTCATGACGAGCGCCGTCTCGTGCTGCCCCGGCACGGCGACGTTGAACGTCGAGCCGCCGGGCCACGCCACGTACTCGTTGTTCTCCAGGTACAGGTGGTCGGCCATCAGGATCGTGAAGATCGAGGCGGTCGAGGCGATCGTCGGGTCGCCGCCCCACAGGACCAGCGTGTCCAGCGTGTCGATCGAGTGGTCCTCGAGCGCGATGTTCGCCGCGATCTCGCCGTTGGTGTACATCTGCGCGACGCACGGCGAGAGCAGGAGGCCCTCCTCCGCGTAGGCCTCGCCGAGGCGCTCCTGGACGTCGATCATCCAGTTCTGCTCACCCGTGGTGTCCAGGTAGTGGCAGCCGGCGGCGAGGGCGGCCTCGGCGACGTCCATCCCGAGCGTGGCGAACGGGCCGACCATGTTGCAGACCACCTTGGCGCCCCGGAAGAGCTCGGTCAGCGCCTCTACGGTGTGCTCGACGGCCACGCACTCGTAGGTCGCCGTCTCGATGCCCGGGACCTTGTCCATGATGGCCTGCAGCTTGTCCGCATCGCGGCCGGCCGCGACGAACGGCACGTGGTACTCGCGGAGGTACTCGGCGACCAGGCGACCGGTGTAGCCGCTGGCGCCGTAGATGACGACGGGGTGCTTGGAGCTCATGGATCGACGCTATCCGCGGGGCGCCCCCCCGCTCGCTGTGCGGGAGGGCCAGCCGGGGTCGCCGCGCTTGTCCGTCCCTGACAACGTCATCACCTGAACCGGATTCAGCATATGCTCGCGGCGTGGCGACGCTCCGCTCGACCTTCGACCCGCGCTCGGACGCGGCGGCCGCCAACCGCGCCGCCATGCTCGGGCGCCTCGAGGAGATCGACGGCCTGCTCGAGACGCTGAACGGCGGCGGCGGTCCGAAGTACGTCGAGCGCCACCGGAAGCGCGGCAAACTCCTGCCGCGCGAGCGCATCGCGCTGCTGCTCGACCGCGACAGCCCGTTCCTCGAGCTGCAGCCCTTCATCGCCCACCACACGGACTTCGCGACGGGCGGCTCGATGGTGTCCGGGATCGGCGTCGTCGAGGGCGTCGTGTGCTTCGTCAGCGCGAACGACCCGACGATCCGCGGCGGCGCGTCCAACCCGTACACGCTGAAGAAGGCGCTGCGCGGGCACGAGATCTGCGTCGCCAACCGGCTGCCGCTGATCTCGCTGGTGGAGTCCGGCGGGGCGGACCTGCCCACTCAGGCCGATGCCTTCGTCCCCGGCGGCGCGACATTCCGGAACCTCACCCGGCTCTCCTCGCTCGGCATTCCGACGATCTCGCTCGTCTTCGGCAACTCGACGGCGGGCGGCGCGTACGTCCCCGGCATGAGCGACTACACCGTCTTCGTCGAGGGGCGCGCGAAGGTCTTCCTCGGCGGCCCGCCGCTCGTGAAGATGGCCACGGGGGAGGACAGCGGGGACGAGGAGCTCGGCGGCGCGGAGATGCACGCGAAGGTCAGCGGCCTGGCCGACTACCTGGCCGCGGACGAGCAGGACGCGATGCGCCTCGGGCGGGAGATCGTCCGCTCGCTGAACTGGCGGCGCCTGGGGCCCGGCCCGTCGCTGCCCCCGGCCGAGCCGCGGTACGACGTGGAGGACCTGGTGGCGATCCCGTCGGCGGACCCGAAGGTCCCGTTCGACACGCGCGAGGTGCTCGCGCGGCTGCTGGACGACTCGCGCTACGACGAGTTCAAGCCGTTGTACGGGGCGTCGCTGTCGACGGGCTGGGGCGCGATCCACGGCCACCCGGTGGGGGTGCTCGCGAACCTCCAGGGCATCCTCTTCTCCGAGGAGGCGCAGAAGGCGGCGCAGTTCATCCAGCTCGCGAACCAGAAGGACGTCCCGCTCGTCTTCCTCCACAACACGACCGGGTTCATGGTCGGCAAGGACTACGAGCAGGGCGGCATCATCAAGGACGGCGCAAAGATGATCAACGCCGTCTCCAACTCCACGGTGCCGCACCTCGGGGTCATCATCGGCGGCTCCTACGGTGCCGCGAACTACGCGATGTCGGGCCGCGGGTACGACCCGCGCTTCCTCTTCTCATGGCCCAACGCCCAGTCGTCGGTCATGGGCCCGGCGCAGCTGGCCGGTGTCCTGTCGATCGTCGCGCGCGGTGCCGCCGAGGCTCGCGGCCAGGAGTACGACGAGGAGTTCGACAAGAA
>JAOPZU010000457.1 GCA_025963955.1 Solirubrobacterales bacterium | reverse complement strand
AGCCGGCTGACCGTGACGATCGGGCTTGGCCCCGGCCTGTTCGCGGACGCGGACGGGCGGGACCGGCTCGGCCTCGCGTCCCGGCGCCCCGTCGCGCTGCGCGCGCTGCCCGCCCTGCCCGGAGACGAGCTGCGGCCCGAGCTCTGCGGCGGTGACCTCTGCGTCCAGGCCTGCGCCGACGACCCGCAGGTCGCCTTCCACGCCGTGCGCAACCTGGCGCGGGCCGCACGCGGGGTGGCCGTCATGCGCTGGAGCCAGCTCGGCTTCGGGCGCACGTCCTCCACGAGCCGCGAGCAGGAGACCCCGCGCAACCTCATGGGCTTCAAGGACGGGACCAGCAACATCACCGCCGAGGAGGGCGCAACGGTCCTCGGCCGCCACGTCTGGCACGACCCGGCGGACGCCGGCGCGGCCTGGATGACCGGCGGCAGCTACCTCGTCTCACGCCGCATCCGGATGCTCATCGAGGTCTGGGACCGCGCGTCGCTCGCCGATCAGGAGGCGACGATCGGCCGGGCGAAGGCAAGCGGGGCGCCGCTCGGCGGGACGCGGGAGCGGGAGGCGCTGCCGCTCCACCGCCGGGACGCCGCCGGCCGGCCGCTGATCCCCGTCGACGCGCACGTGCGCCTCGCCGCCCCCGCGTCGAACGACGGCGTCCGCGTCCTGCGCCGCGGCTACAGCTTCACCGACGGCTTCGACCCGCAGCTCGGCCAGCTCGACGCCGGCCTCTTCTTCCTCGCGTTCATGCAGGACCCGCACCGGCAGTTCGTCCCGCTGCAGAACCGGCTGGGCGCCCACGACGCGCTGAACGAGTACATCAAGCACGTCTCAAGTGCGGTCTTCGCGGTGCCGCCGGGCGTCCCGGACCGGTCGGGACGCTTCGTCGGCGACGGCCTGTTCCGGGCCTGAGCGACGGCGCGAGGAGCCGCGCGGGAGGGGGAATCCGTGGTTGTCTATGCAACGATCACGGGTATGAGCGCCGCTGTGTCCCCGCCCGTCATCACCGTCACCCACTACTCCGACCCGGGCTGCCCGTGGGCGTACTCCGCCTCTCCGGCTCTGGCCGCGCTGGCGTGGCGCTACGGCGCCCAGCTCCGGTGGGACCTCGTGATGATCGGCCTCGCGGAGGACCCGCAGCTGTACGTGGACCGGGGCTACACGCCGGACCGCCAGGCCAAGGGCTACCTGTCCTTCCGGCGGTTCGGGATGCCGTTCGCGACGGCGCCGCGCTCGCGGGTGGTGGCGACGGGCCGCGCCTGCCGGGCGATCGTGGCCACCCGGCTGCTCGCGCCCGAGCTGGAGTACGCGGTGTTCCGCGCGCTGCAGTTCACCCAGTTCTGCACGACGGAGCTCTTCGACACGCCCGAGGGCATCGGCGCGGCGCTGGCCCGGGTGCCCGGTCTGGACGCCGAGCTGGTCCTCGCCGAGCTCGACGACCCGCGGACCGAGGCGGCCTATCAGGAGGACCGCGCCCGGACGCGGAGCGCCGCGGGCGGCCCGACGGAGTTCCAGGGCAAGGCGGCCCAGACCGACGGCCCCGTGCGCTTCACCGCGCCGTCGCTGCAGCTGACGCACGCGGACGGGCGCTCCCTGGAGGCCGGCGGCTTCCAGCCGCTGGAGGCGTACGACGTGTGCATCGCGAACCTCGACGTGTCGCTGACGCGCCGGCCGCCGGCCGCGACGGCGCTCGAGGTCCTGCAGGCCTTCCCGCACGGGCTGACCACCGCCGAGGTCGCCGCGATCATGGCGCCGCACCTGACCGCGGCGGACACGGGCGGCACCGAGGAGTCACTGATCGACGCGGTCGCCGCAGGCGAGGCCGTCCGGCTGCCGCTCGGCGACGACGCGCTCTGGCGGGTGGCGTAGATGCGCATGTTCCACTGCGCCGCCTGCGCGCAGATGGTCTTCTTCGAGAACTCGCTGTGCCTGAACTGCATGTCCGGGCTCGGGTTCGACGCGGGGCGCCGCGAGCTCGTGACGGTGCAGGTCGAGGAGCCGCTGTCGGAGGGACGGCTACGGGTCGTCCCGCCCGCCGACCGGCCGAACGACCACGCCGTCCGCTTCCGCTGCGCGAACGACGACCTCGCCCGCTGCAACTGGCTCGTCCGGGTCCCCGACGCGCTGTGCGAGAGCTGCGTGCTGACGCAGACGCGGCCCGCCGACGACGACCCGGACGGCCTGGTCGACTTCGCGGACGCCGAGGCGGCGAAGCGACGCGTCGTCTTCACCCTGCTGGAGCTCGGGCTGCCGCTGCGCGGCTACCAGGAGGTCGGCGAGGGCGGACTGGCCTTCAACCTGCTGTCCCCCGGCGAGTGGTCCGTACAGACCGGCCACGCCGACGGCGTCATCACCCTTGACCTGGACGAGGCCAACAACGCCCACCGGGAGATGATGCGCTCGCAGCTCGGGGAGCCCTACCGCACGGTGATCGGCCACTTCCGCCACGAGATCGGCCACTACTACTGGCCCATCGTCGTCGAGGAGACCGGGCTCATCGACCGCTACCGCGAGCTCTTCGGCGACGAGCGCGAGGACTACGGCGCCGCACTCGAGCGCCACTACGACCAGGGCCCGCCCGTCGACTGGGCGGCCCGGCACGTGAGCGCGTACGCGACGATGCACCCGTGGGAGGACTGGGCCGAGACGTGGGCGCACTACCTGCACATCGTCGACACGTCGCAGACCGCGGCCTCCCACGGTATGCAGACCGCCCTGGCCCAGCCCGCGGACACCGCCGACCTCGGCTTCCGTCAGACCCTCGAGGACTGGATCCCCTTCACCTACGCGATGAACGGCATCTGCCGCTCGATGGGGATCGCCGACCTCTACCCCTTCGTCCTCACCGACGCGGTGATCGAGAAGCTCCTGTTCGTGGACCGGGCGGTCGGCGCGGCGCGCGCGGCGGCGGCGGGGTCCGGAGCGCGGGGGCGGGCGAGCTGAGGCGAGCTGCGTCGATCCGGGGTGCACTATCGACCCCGGATCGACCCAGCTCTCCCGCAGGCCAGCAGTAACCCGGCTTCCCGCGCCACGAGCTGGGGCTGGTGGACGAGTTCCTGTCCGGTGAAGGGCAGGATGGTCCACCCGGCCAGCGTCATGCGGCGCAGCTTCGCGCGGTCGCGGACGAAGCGCACCCTCCCGCGGCGGTACCGCCACGAGTCGAGCTCGATGCCCACGCGCACGTCGGGCCATCCGGCGTCGAGCTCGTCGCCCGCCACGTCGCAGTTCATCTGTGGGGGCCGGAGGCCCGCGTCGTCCAGAAGACGCCGAAGGAGCTCCTCGCCCTCGGACCGGGTGAGGACGATGCCGAGCGCCGCGAGACGCTCGCGGGCCTCGCGCAGACGCGCGGGCCCGGGGCCCGTGCGCCCGCGCACGCGCTCGACCGCTGCATCGAGACCGGAGACGTCGAGCTGCCGGATCTCTGCCTGGGCGAAGACGCTGTCGAGCGCCTGGGCGGTGCCGACGTCCGCGAAGTCCACGATCGACCGGCAGACCGAGGTGATGGGCACCCCGTCGAGGAGGACGACGTCGTCCAGGTGCCAGGCCCTCGTGCGGTGAACGGTGACCCCCGGGATCGCGAGCGGCCCGCCGGCGCGCGTGACCTCGATCAGCGCGGGGGCGAAGACCCTCAAGCCGTGCTCGTGGGTGGCGGTGCGGTGGCTCACCGCCGTGTCCTCACCGGCGGCAAGGACGGCCATCATCAACCACCCGTTCGTCGACAGTGCGGCGTGCCCGACCGCGTACACGCCTCGGCGGAGGCGGATCAGGCCGCCGCTGCGCACGGCGTACCGCACGACGTGGGCCGGCACGCCGAGCTCGAGCAGCTGCCAGCGTGCGAGCACCCCATGCTGCAGCGCGCCAAGCGCACGAATCTGCGGACCTGCGTCGCTCCGGGGTGCACTATCCACCCCGGATGGACGCAGCTCGTGCCAGGGCATCGGGATGCGCATCCCTGGACCCTCGCGCGGCTTCCCGCGTCCGCGCTACCACCAGCGTGCGACGAAATGGGGCAGTTGAACGCAAGCGTTCGTTACAGTTTGGGGATGGAAGCCAGCACCGCGGTCGAGACCGCCACCGCCACCGAGCCCGTCTTCACGCTCGCCCTCACCCAGGACCAGAAGGACGTGCGGGACTGGGTGCACGGGTTCGCGAAGGACGTGATGCGCCCCGCAGCGTCCGAATGGGACGAGAAGGAGGTCACGCCCTGGCCGATCATCCAGGAGGCCGCGAAGATCGGCCTGTACGGGTTCGAGGGCATCGCGCAGTTCTTCGCGGATCCGACCGGCCTGACGCTGCCGATTGTCAACGAGGAGCTCTTCTGGGGCGACGCGGGCCTCGGCATGGCGATCATGGGCACGACGCTCGCCGTCGCCGCCATCGTCGGCCAGGGCACGGGCGAGCAGATCGGCCACTGGATCCCGCGCTGCTACGGCACGCCGGACGAGGTGAAGGTCGCCGCCTTCTGCGCCTCCGAGCCGAACGCCGGCTCCGACGTCTCCCAGATCCGGACGACCGCGAAGTTCGACGACACCACGAACGAGTGGGTCCTCAACGGCCAGAAGGCGTGGGCGACGAACGGCGGCATCTCCGACGTGCACGTCGTCATCGCGTCGGTCGACCGGGAGCTCGGCTCCCGTGGCCACGCTGCGTTCATCGTCCCGATGAGCGAGTGCAAGGGCATCACGCAGGGCGCGAAGGTGTCCAAGCACGGCCTGCGCGCCTCCCACACCGCGGACGTCTACCTCGACGACGCGCGGATCCCGGCGGACTACGTCCTCGGCGGCAAGGAGAAGCTCGACGAGCGCCTGGCCCGTGTCCGCGAGGGCAAGAAGGCCAAGTCGCAGGCGGCGATGCAGACCTTCGAGGCGTCCCGGCCGACCGTCGGCGCCCAGGCCATCGGCATCGCCCGCGCCGCCTACGAGTACGCCCTGGAGTACGCCAAGGAGCGCGAGCAGTTCGGCCGCAAGATCATCGAGAACCAGTCGATCGCGTTCGCCCTGGCGGACATGAAGATGGAGATCGACGCGGCGCGCCTGCTCGTGTGGCGCGCGTCGTGGATGGGCCGCACCGGACAGCGCTTCGATAACGCGGAGGGCTCGATGAGCAAGCTCAAGGCCGGCGAGGTCGCGACCTGGGCGACCGAGCGCGCGATCCACATCCTCGGCGGCAACGGCTACACGCGCGAGTATCCCGTCGAGCGCTGGCACCGCGACGCGAAGATCTACACGCTCTTCGAGGGCACGAGCGAGATCCAGCGCATCGTCATCGCGCGCGCGATCAGCGGCATGCACATCAAGTGACCGGACCGGCGGGGACGGCGGCGCGCCCCGCCGCCCGCCGCTCCCGGGGCCGCGCACGCGGTAAGAAGAAAACCTTCAACGTCTTGTGCGCCTTTCTGCGTGCTGCGCCGTACAAGGGGCATGAGCAACACGCCCCCCGTGCAGCACCGCCCGCTCACGATCGCGCTGCGGCGTGAGCTGTACTCCGAAGTGCGCGAGTTCCTCGACGAGCGCTACGGCGAGTCCGACCTGACGCTGGACGACGTGGCGCGGGCCGTGTCCTCCTCCCGCCGCCAGGTGCAGCGCCTCTTCGAGGAGGACGACGACACCTTCCGCGCGTACCTCACGCGCCTACGCATGCAGCGCGCCGCGGACCTCCTGAGCCACACCAACACGCCCGTCCGGGACATCGCGCGCCACGTCGGCTACCGCCAGAGCGCGCAGTTCGCCAAGGCGTTCCGGCGCTACGGCGGCGTCACGCCGCTGCAGTGGCGCGCGGGCCGCGGGTCCGCCGACCACGGCCGCTCCGTGAGCGAGCCGGTCCGCGAGGCGGTCGCCGCGTAGCGGTCCTCAGCCGTCGGCCGCGCCGCCCCAGGCGTGGCCGACGAAGACGGGCTCCGGTACGAGTCGGACGCCGAAGCGGGCCTGCACCCCGTCCGCGACGGCTTCGGCCAGGGCGACGAGGTCCCCGGTGCGGGCGCCCCCCCGGTTGGTCAGCGCGAGGCTGTGCTTCGTCGAGACGGACGCCGGCGCCCCGGGTTCCACCGCGAAGCCCTTGCCGAAGCCGGCGCGCTCGATGAGCCACGCCGCCGAGGTCTTCAGGCGGCCGTCCGGCTCCGGATAGCGCGGCAACCGCGCGTCCGGCCCGTACTGCTCGAGGACGCGAGCGTCCAGCGTCTGGAAGGCCGCGAGATCGAGGATCGGGTTCGTGAAGAACGAGCCGGCGGACCAGGTGTCGTGGTCGGCCCCGTCGAGCACCATGCCCTTGGCGCTCCGGAGCCCGAGCACCGCCGCGCGGACGTCGGCCAGCGGCGCGGACGCCCCGACGGACACCCCCAGCGCCCGCGTCAGCTCGACGTACTTCAGCGGACGCGAGTCCGGGGACCGGTCGAGCGCGAAGCTGACGTCGAGCAGGACGAAGCGATCCGGCTGGTCCTTGAAGCGCGAGTGGCGGTAGCCGAAGCGGCAGCTGCGCGCGTCACCGGAGACGATCGTCCCGCGCTCGCGGTCGTAGACACGCACGCCGACGACGGTCTCGGAGACGTCCTGCCCGTAGGCGCCGACGTTCTGGATCGGGGTCGCGCCGACCGAGCCGGGGATGCCGCTCAGTCCCTCGACGCCCGCCAGGTCCTCAGCCACGCAGCGCGCGACGAAGGCGTCCCAGTCCTCCCCCGCGGCGACGGTGAGGACGACCTTGCCGCCGCCGTCCACACGCGTGACGCCGCTCGTCCGGACCAGGACAGCGACCCCCGGGAAGCCGTCGTCCGCGATGACGACGTTGGAGCCGCCACCGAGCAGCAACAGCGGCTCGCCGGCCTCGTCGGCCGCCCGCACCGCGTCGATCAGGGTGGCCTCGTCCCGCGCTTCGACCAGGCGCCGCGGGGGGCCCCCGAGGCGGAGGGTGGTGAACGGAGCAAGCGGACCGGGCACTGCCACTCAGGCTACGCGGCCACGCGCGAGTGCGTCCCGCAGCGGCCGCCTCTGACCATTCCCTACCGACTTGATAGACAAGGTGCTATGGTCGTCGTGTGGTCGCTCGTCACCCGCACCCCGCCGCCGCTCGGCGATGTCCCACCGGGCTCTGGGCGACCCCGCGCTGACCGCTTCCTGCGGCCGCGCCGGCCCGGGCCGAACGACCAGGACAACGTCGCCGCGCCTGCGCCAGGTGCTGG
>JAOPZU010000290.1 GCA_025963955.1 Solirubrobacterales bacterium | reverse complement strand
CCGCCGGGGCGGTGCCGCCGCTGCTGGTGCCCCGCAGCCGGGCACGGACCCCGCCCACGGGCGAGGCGGCGACGTTGCTCACGAAGGGTCGGTGCTCGACCGTCAGCTCCCATCCGCTCCCGCCGCCGGGAAGGGCGATCTGGCGCTCGGAGACGACCTCGACCCGGCCGAAGCGCACGGTGAGGTTCGCCATCAGGGCGCCCCTGTCCGGCCCGGTGACGGTGACTGTGGACGGCTTGGCGCTCACGAGGAGCAGACCGTACCGGTCGCGGGTCGGTGGCGGTGGGCAGGGGATTGCGGGCGTCGGCCGCGCAGCACGTGCCGCCGTACCGCTTTCACACGGCGTTCACAGTAGGCTGGCCGCGCCATGGTGCGTCTCTCCCAGGTCTTCGCCCCCAAGGACCGCGAGTTCTTCGATCTCTTCGAGGAGGCCGCAGGCAACGCCGTCCGCGCGGCCGACCTCCTCGACCAGATGCTGCGTTCCTGGCCGGACAACGCGCAGCTCGCCCGCGAGATCCTCATCTGCGAGCAGGACGGCGACCGGATCACGCACGACATCATCAAGCGGCTGAACAACACGTTCGTCACGCCGATCGACCGCGAGGACATCCTCGCGCTCGCGAGCGCGCTCGACGACATCGTCGACTTCACCGAGGAGGTCGCCGACTACATGGGCCTCTACAAGATCGAGGCCCCGATGGAGCAGGCGCACCGCATGGCCCACGTGCTGCTGCAGGCCTGCCGGCAGATCGCGGAGGCCATGCCGCTGCTGCGCGACTTCAAGGACATCGCCTCGCACACGGTGGAGATCAACCGCCTGGAGAACGACGGCGACCGCATCGTGCGCGAGGCGATCGCCTCGCTCTTCGACACGGGGATCGATCCGATGGTCGTCATCCGCTGGAAGGACATCTTCGAGCGGCTCGAGGATGCCATCGACGCCACCGAGCACACGGCGAACATGCTCGAGGCCATCGTCATCAAGAACTCCTAGCGGCGCCCTCCGGCCCGCCACCCGCCCCCTCCCCCCGGTCTTCTCGCTCGTGGAATCGGACATCATCCTCGTCATCGTCGTGGCCACCGCGCTCGGCTTCGACTTCACCAACGGCTTCCACGACACGGCCAACGTCGTGGCGACCGGCATCTCGACGCGCGCTCTGCCGCCGAAGCTCGCCGTCACGCTCGCCGCGATCCTCAACTTCGTCGGGGCGTTCCTGTCGCTGAAGGTGGCCGCGACGGTCGCCAAGGACATCGTCGACCCCACGACGATCACCATGTCCATCGTCTTCGCCGGGCTCATCGGGGCGATCGCCTGGAACCTCGTCACCTGGTACTTCGGCCTGCCGTCGAGCTCCTCGCACGCGCTGGTCGGCGGCCTCGTCGGTGCCTCGCTCGTCGCCCACGGCACGGGGTCGATCATCGGCGAGGGGCTGCTCGGCAAGGTGATGATCCCCGCCGTCATCGCCCCGGTCCTCGCCTTCGCCGTCGCCGGGCTGTCGATCGTCCTCATCTACCGGATCGTCGGGCGACTGCGTCCCGGGCCGGTCAACCGCGGCTTCCGCCTCGGGCAGTGGGGCTCGAGCGGGCTGCTCGCCCTGTCGCACGGGACGAACGACGCCCAGAAGACGATGGGGATCATCACGCTCGCCCTCGTCGCCCACGGCTCGATCGACGCCAAGAACTTCGAGGTCCCCACGTGGGTCGTCATCGCCTCCGCGAGCGCGATCGCCCTGGGGACCTACTCCGGCGGGTGGCGGATCATCCGGACGATGGGCAGCCGGATCATCAAGATGGACCCCGCGCAGGGCTTCGCCGCGCAGGGTGCCGGCGCCGCCGCCATCCTCGCCGCCTCGCACGCGGGCTTCCCGCTGTCGACGACCCACACGATCTCGGGCGCGGTCATGGGCTCGGGGGCCGCGAAGCGCCTGAGCGCAGTCCGCTGGGGCGTCGCCGGCAACATGGTGATCGCCTGGCTGCTCACGATCCCCTGCGCCGCCGCCATCGGCGGGATCGTCTACGGCTTCACGTCGATCTTCGGGGACGGCGCCGCCGGGCCGCTGATCGTCTCGGTCGCCATGATCCTCGGCCTGCTCGCGGTGTACGTCCGGCGCCTGCGCCGCGGCTCGATCCTCACGGCGGCGGAGGCGTGAGCGTGCTCGCGACGGTCGTCGACGGCAAGGCGCTGTGGCAGACCGTGTGGACCGGCGCCCTGGCCGGCGTCGGCGTCTGCGTGGTCTTCGCGCTGACGATCCTGGGGGCCGCCCGTTCCTCGGACTCCCGCCGGGCGGAGCGCTCCTACGCCTCGGCGGCGTACGCCGCCCTCGCGGTCCTCGGCGCCATCGGGAGCCTCGCGATCGTCGCCTTCGGCGTGACGGTCATCACGACGAAATAGCCGCCTGACCGCGGCGAGGACGCCGCCTCAGGCGCCGGTCACCGGCGGCACCGCCGCCGGCGCGGGATACTCGATCGTCCGCAGCACCTTCGCCGGCGCCCCCGCCGCGATGCTGAACGGCGGCAGGTCGGTCGTCACCACCGAGTTGGAGCCGATCACGCAGCGCTCCCCCACGGTGACGCCGCTGGTGATGACGACGTTCGCCCCGCACCACACGTTGTCGCCGATGATCGTCGGGCCCTTGGTGGTGAAGCCCTGCCACGGCACCGGCCGATGCGGGTCGTCGAAGCGGTGGTTGCCGTCCGTGACGAAGCAGCCGTTGGCGAACATGCAGTGCTCGCCGATCTGGACCAGCTCCACGGCGGCGATCTGCACCCCGAGGTTGAGGAACGTCCCGCCACCGATGCGGATCCGCCCGGGATCGGGACACGTGAGCCAGACGCCCGGCTCCAGCAGCACCTGCGGGCCGATCTCCAGGCGGCCGGCCCGCAGCGCCTCCAGGACGTTGCCGTGGACGGGCCAGCGGGCGAAGGCCTCGCGCTGCGCCAGCTCCCAGTGGATCCCGGCGCGCACCCACGGCAGCGACGAACGCTGGTACCACCGCCACTTCTGGAGCCAGAGCCGGGCCTGCGCGGCGGTCATGGCGCGAAGGCTCGCAGAATTCCTGTGATCTTCGCCGGCGGCCGGTGTTCCACCCCTGTCAGCCCCACCGACCGGAGACGATCCATGCGCAAGACCCACCTTCTCACCCCGCTCGCCGGCCTCGCCGCCCTCGCCGCCGTGGCGCTGCCGGGCGCCGCGTCCGCCCGCGGCACCGACCGCGACCACGACCACATGCCCGACCGGTGGGAGTCCGCCCACCACCTGAGCACCCATCGCAACGACGCCCGCCGCGACGCCGACCGAGACGGCCTGAAGAACCTCGCCGAGTTCCGGGCCGGGACGGATCCGCAGCAGGCGGACACCGACAAGGACGGGATCCGCGACGGCGCCGAGCAGGCCGGGACGATCGTCTCGTTCACCGGCGGCGTCCTGACGCTCAGCCTGTTCGACGGCACCACCCTCGCCGGCACGGTCGACGACGCGACGCAGATCGAGTGCGACGAGGCGGTGCCGGCGACGACAACCACCCCGGCCGCGCCGCGCAGCCGCGGGTCCGACGACGGCGAGGACGACGCCCGCGCCGAGCCGCCGGCCACCCCGGCGGCGGGCGGCGGCAGCGGGAACCACGGACGCGGCGACGACGGCGACCAAGAGGAGTCGGCCGGCGAGGACGCCGGCGGGGACTGCAGCCCGGCCGCGCTGGTCACCGGGGCCAAGGTCGACGAGGCCGTCGTCGCGCTCGGCACGACCGGGAAGCGGTTCCGCAAGATCGAGATCGGCTAGGACGATCGTCCACCGGGGCGGCACTGCGTGGTGCCGTCCCGGCGGAGCGGTCATCCTGGATCCGCCGTGCAACCACGACTGCTCCGAGAACCCGTCCGGCTCGCCGGCCTGCCGCTGCTGCGGCTCCAGGCCGACGACCGCCTCGTCCGGCTCGTGCGCGACGGGCACGGCCCGGCCTTCACGGTCCTCGTCGACCGCTACCGGTCCGCGCTCATGGCCTACTGCACGCGCCTGGTCGGCGCCCAGCGCGCAGAGGACGCCGTGCAGCAGACCTTCGTCAACGCCCACCGGGCACTGACCGAGCGCCTGGACGAGGGTGACGTGGAGCTGCGTCCGTGGCTGTACCGCATCGCGCACAACGCGTCGCTGAACCTGCTGCGCGGGGAGGCGGCCGGCTACTCCCTCGACGACCCGGACGGTCCGCCCACCGCGCTGGCCTCGCCGCCGGACGACGTCGAGATCGCGGTCGAGCGCCGCGCCCGGCTGGATCGGACGCTCGCGGCGATCTCCGCGCTGCCCGCGGCCCAGCGAGACGCGCTCGTGTTGCGCGAGTTCGAGGGACGCTCGCACGTGGAGATCGCCGGAGCGCTCGGCGTGAGCGCCGGCGCCGCCCGGCAGCACCTGATGCGGGCACGGGCCGCCGTCCGTGCCGCCGCCACCGCGGTGACTCCGTACCCGCTGGTCTCGCGCTTGAGCGGCTGGATGGGCGGGGTTCC
>JAOPZU010000401.1 GCA_025963955.1 Solirubrobacterales bacterium | reverse complement strand
CCCCGCCAGGTGGACGCACAGCGAGGCGGCGGCGCGGACGGCGGCGTCGAGCGCCCGCCCGTCCTCTTCCTCCTCCTCGCCGGGCGCCGTGCGCGTGTCGAGCACCACGACCGGCCGGTCGTCGCCGTCCGGGCGCATGTGCCGCTCGAGCAGCTCGCCTGTGCGGGCCCAGGTCGACCACGAGATGCGAGCGGCCGAGGTCCCGGTCTGCAGCGGGCGCAGCCCGTCGAGCTGCACCTCCGCGGCGACCCGGGAGCGCGCGGTCCGGTGCCCGAGCGCGTCGCCCGACCCGCCCGTGCCCGTGCGGCGCACGGGCGAGATCCGCGGGAGCACGAGGAGCTCGTGCTCCTCCCCCGCCACCGCCCTGACGGCCAGGCCGAAAGGGTCGCGGACGACGACCCGCGGCGCAGCGAGGCGCCGCCGGCCGCGCCGGGGGAAGCGCGCCACCAGCGGGATGTCCTGCTCGTGGCCGCGACCGGCCAGCGGCACGCCCGCGACGAGCAGCGGGTCCTCCACCACGCCGGCCGGCGGCACGAAGCGCGGCCCCCGCACGTGGATGCCGGCCGGGATCGGCTGGTCCTCCTGGACCGTGCTCGTGGCCAGCGTGCGCCGGACCTCGAGCCCGTGGGTCGCGAGCAGGACCCACGCCACCGCCCCGGCCGCGAGCAGCACCAGCACGAGTCCCGGGACGTAGAGCGGCTCCGCGTCGAGCGCGGCGGCGCCGAGCAGGAGGCCGAGACCGAGCAGGGCGATGCGGAGCGCGCCGGTCATCGCGCGCGAGCGGTCACAGGGCCGGGACCGCGCGGACGGCGTCGTCCACGATCGTGTCGGGGTCGACGTCCACCGCCTCCGCCGCGAGCACCAGCCGATGCGCGAGCACGATCCGCGCCAGGGCCTGCACGTCGTCCGGCAGCGCGTGGTCGCGGCCCTGCAGCAGCGCCCGCGCCTTCGCGGCACGCAGCAGCATCAGCCCGGCACGGGGGCTCGCGCCGAGCTGGGTCCGGCTGTCCTCGCGGGTGCGGCCGAGGAGCGCGACGACGTAGGCGCGCAGCGCGTCGCTGGTCACCACGCGCCGGGCCGCGTCCTGCGCGGCGAGCAGCTCGCCGGGGCCGGCGGCGGCCGCGACGTCCTCGACGCGGTCGCGCGACTCGTGCGCGCGGAGCATGTCGGCCTCCGCCGCGGCGGACGGGTAGCCGAGCGAGATGCGCGCCATGAAGCGGTCGACCTGCGCCTCGGGCAGCGGGTAGGTCCCCTCGAACTCGATCGGGTTCTGGGTGGCGAGCACCACGAACGGGCGCGCGAGCTCGTGGGAGTGCACGTCGACCGTGACCCGGCGCTCCTGCATGCACTCGAGCAGCCCGGACTGCGTCTTCGGCGAGGCGCGGTTGATCTCGTCGATGACGACGACGTTCGCGAAGATCGGACCGGGCCGGAACTCGAAGCGCTCCTCACGGCGGTTGTAGATGTTGGTGCCGACGACGTCGGCGGGCAGCAGGTCGGCGGTGCACTGCACCCGCGCGAACTGCAGGCCGAGGGAGCGGGCGAGCGCCCGCGCCAGCGTGGTCTTGCCGACTCCCGGCAGGTCCTCGATCAGGACGTGGCCCTCCGCGAGGACGCACGTGAGCAGCTGGTCCAGGAGGCCGGGCCGGACCTCCACAGCCTGCTCGACGGCGTGCGTCAGGCGGCGGATGAGCGCGGACGTGGCGGCGATCTCCTCGGGCTGGACGCGGGCGCCCGTACCGCGGTCGGCGGTGTCGCTCATGTCGTCATTCTCGGCGGCGCCGCTCACGCGGACGTAAAGCCGCAGGACGGCCGGGCGCGCCGGCGGTGGCTCACCGGACGGCGGGATCAGGCGCCGGAGCGCGCAGCTCGTCCACCGTGCGCAGGATGGCGGCCGCGACCTCGTCCTTCCCGGCGCGGGCGACGTGGTGCTCGCCCGTGGCCGTCACGATCGTGACCTCGTTGTCCGGCGTGTCGAAGCCGATGCCGGCCTGGGCGACGTCGTTAACGACGACGGCGTCCAGGTTCTTGCGGGTGAGCTTGTCGCGCCCGTAGGCGACCGCGCCCTCCCCCGTCTCGGCCGCGAAGCCGACGAGCGTCTGAGCGTCGGTGCGGCCCCGGGCCAGCAGGCTGAGGATGTCCTCGGTCGGCTCCATCCTCACCACCAGCTCGCTGCGGCCGGTCTTCTTCAGCTTCACGGGAGCGGCGTCGATCGGGCGGAAGTCGGCCACGGCGGCGGACATGAGCAGCACGTCGCAGGCGGGGAACTCGGCCACGGCGGCCGCCTGCAGCTCGGCGGCCGAGGTGACGTCGACGTACCGGGCGCGGGGGTCCCGCGCGAGCGCGACGTTGGCGGCCAGGACGGTGACCTCCGCGCCCAGGTCGGCCGCCGCCGCCGCGAGCGCGAACCCCATCCGGCCGCTCGAGCGGTTGCCGACGAAGCGCACGGCGTCGATCGGCTCCCGGGTCCCGCCCGCGGTCACGAGCACGCGGCGGCCGTGCCACGGCCCGGGCGCCGGCGCGTCGTC
>JAOPZU010000388.1 GCA_025963955.1 Solirubrobacterales bacterium | reverse complement strand
CGGGAACGCCCCCGCCAGACGCGGAGCGTTCAGCGCGACCCCGACAGGGCCACCGAGACGCCGGTGGACGCGGGCGGCGACCGCGCAGCCGAGGATGAGCGCGTGCGCGAGGATCGAGCAGGAGAAGACGAGCACGGCGAGCGTCACGAAGACCGTCGCGACGGTCAGGCGCGCCTGGCCGTTGACGTAGACGCCGATGACCCAGGGGAGGGCCTGCAGCGCGGCGGCCGGGACGAGCGCCCCGACGAACGCCGCGGGCCAGCGCAGGCGGCGGGGGCCCGAGAGCCGCAGCAGCAGGGCGACCGCGAGGACGGTGACCGCGGCCGGCACCCAGCCGCCCCACGTGATCGCGCTCGGGAGGTTCAGGCGGCTGATGAGCTGCGAGGCCGCCTGGGTGCCGACGACGACCGCCAGCAGCATCCCGGCGACGCCGCCGGCCAGCCCGACCTGGCGCAGCTTGCCGGCCAGCGGCCCCGGGCGCTCCCAGTCCAGTTGGGCGGCGAGGACGCGCTCCAGGACGGCCACCGCGCCCGAGCACGTCCACAGCATCGTGATGATCGAGAAGGCGATGAGCACGGGGGAGTCCCGCTTGGCCTGTCCCACCAGGCTCACGATCTGGTCGCGCAGCGCGGGCGGCAGGACCTTCGCGGCCCGCTCCGTCGCGAGCTGCCCCTCGGTGTAGTCGCCGAAGAACAGCGCCCCGAGCACGGTCAGCCCCAGCGAGACGGGCACGAGGCTGATGATCAGGTAGTACGTCAGGGCGGGCGCCTCGACCGCCAGGCCGGGGCGCCACCAGAAGGCGTCCGCCTTCTCGACCGCCCGGGAGGCGGTGCGCTTGATCGCACCCATTGCCTGCATTGTGCTCGGTTTGCGGGACGGACGCGGGGGATGGCGCCCGCGCCCGCGCCCGCGGCGCTCCACACCTCCTGCGGGCCCGGGTTCGTGCCGCCGCTGAGTACGCTCGGGGCAGTGTCAGAGCTCGACCCGGCCACCGCCCGCCGCACCCGCCCGGCCATCGTCGTCGTCGACGACGAGCCCGCCGTCCTCGCCGCCGTCTCGCGCGACCTTCGTCGCGGGTTCGGGGAGCGCTACCGCATCCTGCGCGCCGGCTCCGGCGCCGAGGCCCTGGAGATCCTCCGGGAGCTGCGGACCCGCGGCGACCAGGCGGCGCTGCTGATCGCCGACCAGCGCATGCCCGGCATGGCGGGCACCGCCTACCTCGTGGAGGCGCGCAAGCTGTTCCCCGACGCCAAGCGCGTCCTGCTGACCGCCTACGCCGACACCGAGGCGGCGATCGCCGCGATCAACGACGTCGCGCTCGATTACTACCTGCTGAAGCCGTGGGACCCGCCCGAGGAGCAGCTCTACCCGGTGCTGGAGGATCTGCTGACCACCTGGGAGTCGGGCGCGGCGCTGGAGGCGGGCGGCCTGCGCATCATCGGCCACCGCTTCTCCAAGGAGTCGCACGACCTGCGGGACTTCCTCGCGCGCAACCGGGTCCCGGCCCGGTGGCTCGACGTCGAGCGCGACCATGAGGCGCGGGAGCTGCTCACCATCACCGGGGTGGAGGCCGACCGTCTGCCGGTCGCGCTCCTGGAGGACGGGGCGGTCCTCGAGCGGCCGACCGTCCTGGAGCTCGCCGAGCGGCTCGGCGTCGCGCTCAGCCCGGAGCAGGACCACTACGACCTCGTCATCGTCGGCGGCGGGCCGGCCGGGCTCGCGGCGGCGGTCTACGGCGCCTCCGAGGGCCTGCGCACGATCATGGTCGAGCGGGAGGCGCCCGGCGGGCAGGCCGGCCAGTCCAGTCGCATCGAGAACTACCTCGGCTTCCCCGTCGGCCTCTCGGGCTCGGATCTGGCCCGCCGCGCCACCGATCAGGCGCGGCGGCTCGGGGCGGAGCTGCTCACCATCCGCGACGCCGTCGGGCTGCGCGTGGAGGGCGCCGGCCGCATCGTCGAGCTCAGCGGCGGTGGCTCCCTCAGCGCCAGCTGCGTCCTGGTCGCCTCCGGGGTCTCCTACAACCAGATGAGTGCCCCGGGCTTCCCGGAGCTGACGGGCGCCGGGGTCTACTACGGCGCCGCGATGACCGAGGCGCGGGCCTGCGAGCAGCAGCACGTGGTCATCATCGGCGGCGCGAACTCGGCCGGCCAGGCGGCGGTGCACTTCAGCACCTACGCCGCGAAGGTGACGATGCTCACCCGCAGCCCGCTGGAGAAGTCGATGTCGCACTACCTCGTCGCGCAGCTCGCGGCCCTGCCGAACGTGGAGATCGTCACGGGCGCGCAGGCCGTCGCCGCCGAGGGCGAGGACGGGCACCTGCGCCGCCTGCAGATCAGGACGGCCGACGGGGCGGTCACTCCGGTCGACGCCGACGCGTGCTTCGTCTTCATCGGCGCGGCGCCGCGCACGGACTGGCTGGCGGGGACGGTCGCGCGGGACGAGCGCGGCTTCATCCTGGCGGGGGCGGAGGCCCGGGAGGCGGGCTGGCCGCTGGCGCGCGAGCCGCTGCTGCTGGAGACGAGCGTCCCCGGCGTGTTCGTCGCCGGCGACGTGCGGGCGCGCTCGATCAAGCGCGTCGCCAGCGCCGTCGGCGAGGGCTCGATGGCCGTGTCCCTCATGCACGAGTACCTCGCGGGATGAGCCCGCCGCCGCTGACACTGGACGAGCTGCGGACCATCGACCTCTTCGACGACCTCGACGAGGCGGAGCTGCGGCAGTGGCTGGGGGTGGCCATCCTGCGCTACGCGGAGCCCGGCGAGGTGATCGCCGAGCAGGGGATGGACCTGCACGGGGTGACGCTGCTGCTGGAGGGCACGGCGCAGACGCTGATGCGCCACGAGGACCGGACCGAGCCGGTGGGCGAGCAGCACGCCCCGACCTGGATGGGGGCGATCGGGGTGCTCACCGAGGCGCCCCTGGTCGTGCAGATGGTTGCCGTGAGCACGTGCCGGCTGGCTCTGCTGCCGGCGCTCGACTTCCGCCGGCTGGTGCTCGCGCAGCCCGTCGTCCACGGGCGCATCATGCGGCAGATCGGGCCCGTGATGAACCGCGTGGCGCGCAACGAGGCCAACCACGATCGTCTCACCGCGCTCGGCACGATGGCCGCCGGGCTGGCGCACGAGCTGAACAACCCGGCCGCCGCGGCCAAGCGCGCCTCGGCGCAAATGGCGGACGCGCTCGACGTGCTCTCCGCGAGCCTCGGAGGGTTCGTCGACGCCGGTGTCGAGCGGGACGACGCGGCGGCGCTCGTGGCGCTGCAGCGGGAGGCGCTGACGCAGATGTGCAGCCTGACGGCGCTCGGGGCACTGGACGCGGCCGACGCGGAGGACGCGTTCGCCGACCGCCTGGACGAGCTCGGGGTCGCTGACGGATGGGCGCTCGCGGAGCCCCTGGCCGCCGCCGGGCTGGACCAGCCGTGGCTCGAGCGCGTCGTCCGTCACGCCGGGCCGGCGGCGGAGGTCGCGCTGCGGTGGGTCGCCGCGTCGCTGACCGCGCGCGGCCTGGCGTCCGAGCTGCTGGAGTCGACCGCGCGGATGTCCAGCCTCGTCGGCGCGGTCAAGGCGTACGCCTACATGGACCGCGGCAGCGTGGTCGAGGCCGACGTGCACGAGGGCCTGGAGACCACGCTCGTGGTCCTCGGCCACAAGCTCAAGCAGACGACGATCACGGTCGCGCGGGACTACGACCGCACACTGCCGCCGCTGATGATGAGGGGCTCCGAGCTCAACCAGGTGAGGAAGAACCTGCAGGACAACGCCATCGACGCGCTGGGACAGACGGGCACCATCACGATCACCACGCGCCGTGACGGCGCCTGCGTGCTCGTCGACATCGCCGACGACGGTCCCGGGATCCCGCCCGACGTGGTGGGCCGCATCTTCGACCAGTTCTTCACGACGAAGGAGGTCGGTCGCGGGACCGGCCTCGGACTGGCGACCGCGCGCCAGATCGTGGTGGAGGGCCACCGCGGGTCGCTGACGGTCGACTCGTCCCCGGCCGGGACGGTCTTCCACGTCTGGCTGCCGGTGGGAGCCGGCTAGCGTGCCGGCTCGGCCGAGGCCGCGAGCCGCTCCGCCGCCTGCTGGACCAGACGGAACTTCTGGACCTTCCCGGTGGGCGTCGTCGGGAGCGCCTCGGCGCTCGTGAGCAGCACGTGCTTCGGCACCTTGAAGCGCGCCAGGCGCTCCTTGCAGAGGGCGATCAGCACGTCCGGGTCGAGGCTCGCGCCGGGTTCCGCGACGACCCACGCGCAGCCGACCTCGCCCCAGCGCTCGTCCGGGACCCCGACGGCGTAAGCCTGGCTGACGCCCGGGTGGGTGCACAGCAGCTCCTCGATCTCCTTCGGCATCACGAGCTCCCCGCCGCTCTTGTAGAGCTCCTTGCTGCGGCCGGTCAGGCGCAGGTAACCGTCCGCGTCGACGAGGCCGAGGTCACCCGAGTGCACCCAGCCGTCGCGGAGCGCGCGCGCCGTCTCCTCGGGCTTGTCCCAGAAGCCGAGCATGTGGGTGGGCCCGCTCGAGACGAGCTCGCCCTCGGTGCCGGGCGGCAGCCGCTCGCCGCTGAGCGCGTCGGCGGTGGCGTAGGTGCAGATCGGGTGGGACGGGTCCGCGGGCAATCCGGCGACGCCGGCGAGCTTCGGCCGCCCGACCGTTTGCGCGTGCCGGGCGAAGCCGTCCTCGGGGAGCGTCATCGTCATCGCGCCGCCGGTCTCGGTCATGCCGTAGCCCGTCGTGATCTCGGTGATGCCGAGGTCGTCGCGCACGCGCTCCCACAGCCACACCGGGCCGGGAGCGGCGCCCGAGAGCAGCGCGAAGACCGACGACAGGTCGCGCGCGTGCCGGTCCGGGTGCTCGACGATGGCGATCGTCATGGTCGGGACGCACAGCACCTCGCTCGCGCGGTGGCGCTCCACCGCCGCGAGCTGGTCGGCGGGGTCGAACGCGGTCCGCGGGACGATCGCGCCGCCGACGAACATCGCCGCCAGCAGGCCCTCGACGTACCCGAACATGTGGTAGCAGGGGAGGGAGAAGAGGATCCGGCGGCCGTCCTCGAAGGCCCGGTGGTGGGCGGAGGCGTAGGCGGTCCGCAGCACGCCGTCGTGCGTGACCATCACACCCTTCGGCGCGCCCGTGGTCCCCGACGTGTAGAGGATGTCGCCGAGGCCCTGAGGGTCCCCGGCCTCGCGCTGCGGCGCCGCGTGCTGCTCGCCCAGCCGCTCCAGGTCCGCGAGCGTCGGGACCCCGTCGCGCGTGCGCCCGTCCGTGGACAGCTGGACGACGTGGGCGAGCTCCGGGAGCGCCGTGCTCGTCCCCGCCTCCCAGCCCGGGGCGATCGCGTCGAGCATCCCCAGGTAGTCCTGGGTCTGGAAGCCCGTCATCGTCACGAGCGCGTGGCATCGCGACTGCCGCAGGACGTACAGCAGCTCGTCCGCCTTGTAGAGGAAGTTGAAGGGGATCGCGACGGCGCCGGCGCGGGCGATGGCGAACTTGATCGGGACGAACTCGAGGTGGTTGGCCATCAGGACGCCGACGCGGTCGCCGGGCCGCACGCCGAGGGCCGTCAGGCCGTCCGCCAGCCGGGTGGCCCAGGCGTCCGCCTCCGCGTAGCTCAGCGTGCGCGCGTCGGTCAGGACGAGCGGCCGCTCCGGGAACTCGGCGGCGGCGCGGGCGAGCAGTCCGTCGAGCGGGACGGGCGACCACTGCGGGTGCCGCGCCTCGAGCGCAGCGCGGCGCTGGGGGATGGTCGGGAGCGGGCTGACCGTGAGGGGGCGCATGGGCCCGCCGAACGTAACAGAGCCACCAGGGTGTGTGGTGCAGGTGTTTGGACAGACTGTTCGAGATCCGGGCCCGCGCGGACCGCGGCCGGCGGCGGGGTCGGGGTCAGCCGCCGAGCGGGCTCGGCTCCCCGACGCCCGCCCACTGCTGCAGCCGCGCGGCCTGCGCGTCCGCCTGGCAGCCTTTGAGCTGCTTCCCGATCTCGTCGACCACGTTCGTCAGGCGCTTGGCCTGCCCCCCGCTGCCGACCTCGTAGATGCGGTCCGGACCCTGCGTCCGCAGGACGACGACCAGCGAGTCGACCGCCGTGCGCAGATCGGCCGACGCGCCCGCAGCGCCGCCCGCCGGGCACTCGGCGTTGATCGTGCGGCGCACGTCGAGGACCGTCGCGGTGTCGTCCGCGGCCAGCTCCTCGCCACCGCTGCCCTGCTGGCGCTGACCCCCGGACTCAGGGTCCGACGGCGAGGCCCCGGACTGCTTGGTGGAGCCGCAGCCGCCGAGCGCGAGCAGGGCGAGCAGCAGGCCGGTCGCGGGCCCCAGGGCGGGTCCGTCCAGCAGGCCCCGCGCACGACCTGCCGCGTGCTGCCCGCGCACTCGCACCGTCCCGTCCTCCGGGGCTCCCCGCACTTGGGACGTAGCGTCGTC
>JAOPZU010000373.1 GCA_025963955.1 Solirubrobacterales bacterium | reverse complement strand
GCGTCCGCGGTCGTCGCGGAGCCCGCCGCGGAGGTGGCGGCCCCCACCGACAGCCCGGAATCCACCGCTCCCGCTTCCGGCCGGCCCAAGCGCCTGCGCGGGGCCGCGGCCGACGACGCCATCCGCGCCACGCTCAAGCCGCTGGCCCCGGACGAGCGCCCGCCCGCGCTGCTCGTCGCCATCGGCGTGGCTGTGTTCTTCGGCGGGGCGAACCTCGTCTCGTTCCTGCTCGGCACGAAGGTCGACGGCAGGACTCCGCCCGCCAGCGGCGTCCTCGCCTTCGCGGGGATCATGTTCACCGCCGCCTGGGGCATGTGGACCAAGCGCTACTGGGCGCTGCTCGGGTTCCAGACGCTGCTCGGCATCATCGTCATCTTCTTCGCCCTGTTCCTTCCGGTCGCCTCCAACCTCGCGGCCGTCGGACTCTGTGTCGCGGTCGCCGGCCTCGGCGGCTGGCTCTTCTGGAAGCTCGTCCGGGTCCTCTCCCGCGTGCAGATGCCGGACCGGCCGGGCGCCTGAGCGGCCGCGGGGCACCGCCCCGAAAGGCCCGATCCGCGCTGCGTTGTATAGGCTCGAAGCATGGCTGAGAGCGCGTACGACGTCGTCGTCATCGGGTCCGGACCGGGCGGCTATGTCGCGGCGATCCGGGCGGCCCAGGTGGGGCTGAAGACGGCAGTGGTGGAGAAGGGCGACATCGGTGGCCGGTGCCTGAACGTGGCGTGCATCCCGGCCAAGGCGGTGCTGCGCGTGGCGGACATCCTGAGCGAGGTCCGGGAGGCCGGCGAGTTCGGCATCACGGTCTCGGAGCCGACGGTGGACTTCTCGGCGGTGAGCGCCCGCCGGGAGAAGGTCGTCAAGACGCTGACCGGTGGCGTGGCCGGGCTGATGAAGAAGAACGAGATCGACGTGATCGAGGGCCTCGGCTCGGTGACCAAGGACGGCAACGTCGTGGTGGACGGCAGCGAGATCGCGGTGGGCAAGGCGGTGATCCTCGCGACCGGGTCGATCAAGAAGCCGATCCCCGGCACCACGTTCGGCGGCCGGGTCATCGGCACCGAGGAGGCCTGGGCGCTGGCCGAGCTGCCGAAGACGATGGTCGTCGTCGGCGCGGGCGCGTCGGGCAGCGAGATCGCCTCCGCCTACGCCCGCCTGGGTGTGGAGGTCCACCTCTTCGAGGGCCTGGACCGGGTGCTGCCGTCCGAGGACGCCGACATCTCCAAGCTCGCCGAGCGCGGCTTCAAGAAGCAGGGCATCAAGGTCCACACCAAGACGTTCGTGGAGAACGTGCAGACGCACGAGGACAAGGTCACCTTCACCTACGGCGGGCAGGACGGCGAGGCGGAGTGGCTGGTCATCGCGGCCGGCCGCGGCCCCGACGTGGAGGGCCTGGGGCTGGACACGGCGGGCGTCAAGCTGCTGGAGAACGGCCTGATCCAGGTCGACGGCAACCAGAAGACCAACCTCGAGAAGGTCTACGCGATCGGCGACCTGGTTCCCGGTCCGGCCCTGGCGCACAAGGCGAGCGACGAGGGCGTCATCGCCGTGGAGGCGATCGCGGGCAACCCCGTGCACGCGATCGTCCACGTCGACATCCCGCGCGCCACCTTCTGCACCCCGAACGTCGCCTCCTTCGGCCTCACCGAGGAGCAGGCCCGGGCGGCCGGCCACGACGTCGTCGTGGGCAAGGTCCCTTACGGCGCCGTCGGCGCCGGCACGGTCTACGGCGACCGCACGGGCCTGGTCAAGCTCATCGGCGACAAGCAGTACGGCGAGATCCTCGGCGGCCACGTCGTCGGCGCGAAGGCGACCGAGCTCATCCAGGAGCTCGTCAACGCCAAGGCGCTGGAAGGCGGCTACCCCGAGGTCGCCCGCATGGTCCACGGCCACCCCACCATGAGCGAAGCCGTCATGGAAGCCGCCCGCGCGGCCGACGGCTGGCTCATCCACGGCTGAGGGCGGGCGGGAGCCATCGCCGACGACGCGCTGCCGGTCCAGGTCGTCGGAGCGGGCGGTGCGGCCGCCGGCGACGAGCCCGCGCACCCCGCGTTCTACCTCGACCTGGCAAGCCCCGAGTGCTACCTGACGGCCGAGCGCATCCTCGCGCTCGTGCCGGTGGCGGTCGAGTGGATCCCGGTCCACCTGCAACCCGGGCCACCCGACGCGGCCGCCCGCGAGCGCATCGCGCAGCTGGCCGACGAGCGCCATGTCCAGGCCGTGCGCTGGCCGCCCCCGTTCGACGCCGAGTTCGCCAACCTGACCGCGACGTACGCCAAGTCGATCGGGCGGGCGGTCGCCTTCGCGCAGGCGGCGCTGCGCCAGGCCTACGCCGGCGGGCGGGACCTGTCGGTCACGGACAACGTCCTGATCGCCGCCAGCGCCTGCGAGATGCACCCCAACGCGATCCTCAAGACGGCCCCGACGCGCGGCCCGCGACGGGCACTGGAGGCGGCGACCGCGCTCGCCCGGGCCCGCGGCGTCGAGGGCACGCCGGCCTTCTGGATCCCGCCGGCGGGCGCGAGCGCCGGCGAGACGGGCGGCCGGGTCCTGCACGGCGACGCCGCCCTCGAGGACGCCGCGGCGCTCCTCGGCGAGCACGCGGCGTAGGCGCTCCTCAGGCCTCTGCGGCCTTCCGGGCCAGGCGCTTGACGAGCACGCCGACGAGCGGGCCGTAGGTCGCGCTCAGCGCCGCCTGCAGCGGCTGGGGCGCGCGCAGCGTGACGGCGATGCGCGTGCCGCCCGCCTCCGGGCTCACCACGTGGTCCATCTCCACCACGGCGCCCACGCGCCACGTCCACGAGCGCCCGGGCACGACCCGGGTGATGACCGCCGGGACCGGCACGATCCCGAGCAGGCGGACGGCGCCGCGGGCGCCCTCGACCACCTCGCCCCCGGACTCCGCGAGCCCCCAGGCACCGCGGATGTGGGGCGCCCACTCGGCCCAGCGGTCCGGGCGCGAGATGAGCGCCCAGGCGGCTTCGGGGGTGGCGGGACTGAGAGCGGAGCGGCGCATCGTCCTGACGGTACGCCCCCTGCTCCGGCCCGGATCGCCCGGCGCGCGGACGGTGTCCACGGGCACACGGGGCACGCGGCGGCGCGCCCGCGCGCTCCAATACAGTCGGACGCAGTGGACGAGCGCGCGACAGAGCTGACGAACGAGGCACGGATCGCCCTGGACCTGCTGCAGCAGTCCGGGTCCGCGTCCGTCGACGCGCTGCGCGTCGCCGGGGTCACGATGCCGGCGCAGGCGCTCTACGCGCTGCAGCTCGCCGGTTGGCCCGTCGTCCGGCGTGGCTCCACCTGGCGCCTCGTCGACCCGGAGGAGCCGGTGCCGCCGAAGCCCGCGCCGATCCCGCGGGTCCGCCGGGTCACGCGCGAGGAATAACCTGCGGCCCCATGGCCGAGACGAGGACCGCCAAGGGCACCATCACCACGGAGGGACTCACGAAGGCGCAGGCGCAGCTCGCGCGCCGGACGGCCGAGGCCCGCGCGATCGTCCCCGACTTCACGATCCGCCGCGAGGTGGGGTTCGCCGCGGTCCTCGCGGCGCACGCACGCCCCGGCCTCACCGCCCTCGTCGTCCGCGCCTGCGGCCTCGCGCTGCGGGAGTTCCCGGCCGTGAACGGCGCCTACCGCGACGCAGCGCTCGAGCGCCACTCGCGCGTCAACGTCGGCGTGATGGTCGACGTGCCCGGCGCGCTCGTCGTCCCGACGCTGTTCGACGCGGACATCAAGGACGCTGCGACGCTTGACGCCGAGCTCACCGCCCTGGCCGCCCGCGCGCGGGCCGGCGACATCACGAACCCCGAGCTCAGCGGCGCGACGTTCACCGTCTCCAACCTCGGGATGCTCGGCGCGGATGCCGTGGTGCCGGTGATCGTGCCGCCCCAGGCGGGCGTCCTCGGGGTCGGCCGGGTGCGTGACCGCGTCGTTGCGGTGGACGGCACGCCCGCCGTGCGACCGACGGCCGAGCTGACGCTCGTCTGCGATCACCGTGCGGTCTACGGCGCGGAGGCGGCCCGCTTCCTCACGCGGATCGCAGCGGCGCTCGAGAGCGGCGAGGTCCTCGGGAGCTAGCGTCCGGGGGGCTTCGCGAGCCCGTCGACGACCTTGCCGACCACCCCGGTGACCTGGGACAGCAGGGCGCCGACGGCGTTCGTCGCGCCCGTCACGACGGGGGCCACCGCGGGCAGCGCGGGCTGGACGAGCTGCGCCACGCCGGTGCCCGTGTGGTTTACGGTCTCGTCGAGCGTCTTGCCCACCTGCCGCACGGTCTCCCCGGTCGCGGGGAGCGCCGGCGTCGGCGGACCCGCGGGCGACGCGGCGGCCGTCGGTGCGG
>JAOPZU010000357.1 GCA_025963955.1 Solirubrobacterales bacterium | reverse complement strand
GCGGTGCTGTCCCGCAGCGCCTGGCCCCGGGCGTGCACCGCCACGAGGGCGTCCGCGAGCGCGTCCGGATCGGCGCTCGCGGCGACGAACCCGTTGACCCCGTCCTCCACGAGCTCGATCGCCGCGTTGTCGGGCCCGGGGGCGAGGACCGTGGGCACCCCGAGCGCGGCCGCCTCGACGACGACCAGGCCGTAGCCCTCCCGGCGTGTGGGCGCGATCAGCGCGAGCGCGCCGCGCAGCGTGTTCTCGAGCGTCTCGGTGTCGACGAAGCCCGGCGCGCTGACGAGCTCCTGCGCGCCCAGTCGCGCGATCGTCTCCAGGACGAGCGGGCGCTCCGGCCCGTCGCCGAGGATCACGCCGCTCAGGCCGGGGACGCGTGCCGCGGCGCGGACGATCGCCTCCACGGCCAGCGGCGCCTGCTTCTCCGGGATCTGGCGCCCGGCGAAGACGACCTGCATGGTCGGCGCGGCGCCCGGCTCCCCGTCCGCCCCGTCCGCCGCCCATTCGCCCCACAGCACCGTGGCGGGACTCCGCATCCCCTCCTCCTCGAGGCGGCGGGCGTGCAGCCGCGAGAAGACGAACGCCTCCTGGGACACCCGCGCGCACGCCCGCTGCACCGCCCGCGCGATGGGCGCCTGCGGCCCGCCGACGTACGCGCGCCAGTATTCGGGGCTCCAGACCTCGTACCAGTCGCTGAGCAGGCGATAGCCCCCGCGCCGCCGGGCCGCCGCCGCGGCCAGGAGCGAGAAGAAGGGGAACGACACGGTGTGGACGACGTCGTACTCGCGTCCGTGGCGGAGCAGGTGCCGCAGGACGCCGGCGCCGAAGCGCACGGGCTCCCCGATCGTGCGGTTCCCGTCCGGGCCGTACAGCTCTTCCTCGCGTGAGACCGCGATCACGCGGATGCCCGGCAGCTGCGGCGGCGCGTCGTGCGGCCACTGGCGCCGCGTGAGGTACGTCACCTCGTGGCCCGCGGTGACGAGCGCCTCGGCGAGCACGCGCATGCGCCGCTCGGCGCCGCCGACGGTCCACGGGAAGAGGCAGTCGTAGACGAGGCAGACCCGCACGGTGCCCCTCTACCCTAGATGCTCCGCCTGACCGCGACCTTGCGCCCTCCCGCGCGTTACCAGGGAAGGAGCGCGGGGTAGCCCTGTTACCGTCGCACCCGTTTCACCCCCTCTCATGAGCATCCTCGAGCACAGCCCCACCACCGGTGGTTCCCCGGCCGGGGATTCCCCCGACGAGCTCGTCGTCTCCGTGGTGATCCCGTGCCTGAACGAGGAGGGGAACATCGAGGCCTGCGTCACGCAGGCGCTCGAGGCGCTCTCGACCGCGGGCATCAGCGGCGAGGTCGTCGTCGCCGACAACGCCTCGGAGGACCGCAGCGCCGAGCGGGCGATCGCCGCCGGCGCCCGCGTGGTGCACGAGCCACGCCGCGGCTACGGGTCCGCCTACCTGGCCGGCTTCGCCGCCGCTCAGGGGAAGTACATCGTCATGGGCGACGCGGACCTCACCTACGACTTCGGCGAGATCCCGCGCTTCGTCGCCGAGCTCGACGCCGGCGCCGAGCTCGTGATGGGCAACCGGATGGACAACATCCAGCCCGGCGCGATGCCGTGGCTGCACCGCTACGTGGGCAACCCCGTGCTCAGCGGCATCCTCAACGGCTTCTTCAAGACGGGCATCAGCGATGCCCACTGCGGCATGCGCGCCCTGCGCCGCGACGTCCTGCCCCGGCTGGACCTGCGCACCACCGGCATGGAGTTCGCGTCCGAGATGGTCATCCGGGCGGGCAAGGAGAAGCTCCGCATCGCGGAGTTCCCCATCGACTACCACCCGCGCGGCGGCGAGTCGAAGCTCAACACCTGGCGCGACGGCTGGCGGCACCTGCGCTTCCTGCTCGTCCACTCACCGACCCACCTCTTCGTGCTGCCCGGCGCGATCCTCAGCGCCCTTGGCCTGCTCATCTCGCTGATCTCGGTGAGCGGCATCGAGGTCTTCGGCCGGCAGTGGCAGCTCCACACCACCGTCGCCGGCTCGATGCTGATGATCGTCGGGGTCCAGGTCGTGGCCCTCGGGCTCTGCGCCCACGCCTACGGCATGTACTTCATGGGCGAGCAGGACCCGTGGTTCGACCGGATGCGCGCGCGGTTCCGCCTCGAGCACGGCCTGATGCTCGGCGCGGCGATCACGGTCGTCGGCGTTGTCACCGGTGGCGTCATCTTCGGCATCTGGATCAACAGCGGGTTCGGCTCGCTGTCCGAGGAGCGCCTCGCCATCCTCTCCGCCACGACGGTGACGATCGGCCTGCAGACCATCTTCTCCTCGTTCCTGCTCAGCATCCTCGGCCTGCGCCGCGTCGGCTCCTGACGTGACGGAGGGCGCAGGGCGCGGCCGCCGGCTGCGCGGGGTGGCGGCGCGCGTGTTCCCCGGGCCCCGGACCGTGTGGCTCGGGGCGCTGGTCGTCGTCCTGTTCGGGGCGGTGCTGCTCGGCCGGATGCTCGACGCGCGGACCGCGTCGACGACGGGAACGAACTCGGTCGACGTGGCCGCGGTCGTCGCGCACGCGAAGCCCGGGCAGACCACCTGTATCCGCGACCTCGTCATCCCGAAGCGCACCGGCCGCATCGAGGTCTGGCTCGGCCTGGTCGAGCAGGGCCGCCGGCCGCGGCTCGACGCGTGGGTCCCGGCGGCAGGGCCGGGCGCCCCGCGGCTCGCGCTCCGGAGTCCGGCGCTCGCGTCAGAAGGCAGCTACAAGACCTTCGCCCTGGACCGTCCGCTGCCTCGGACCCGGACGGATGCCGCCGTCTGCCTCCGCGCCCGCGGCGAGGTCGTGGACTACGGCGGCGCGTCGGTGATGCGGTTGCCGGGCGCGGCGGTGAGCACCGTCGGCCACACCCGGCTGACCGACGTCGGCGTCGGCGTGCAGTTCCTGCGGGCCCAGGGGGACGCCCCGCGGGTGGCCGACGCGCTCACGGCGGCCCTCCACCGGGCGACCCTCTTCGCGCCCGGCGTCGGTGGGGTCGCGATCTACCTCCTGCTGCTGGTCCTGCTGCTCGGCGGCTACGGCGTCGTCCGGGTGGCGGCGACCGCGGACTCGCACCCGGTGCGGCGGCTCGCGCTCTTCGCCGCGGCGCTGGCACTCGTGCACTCGTGCGCGTGGATCCTGCTCCTGCAGCCCTTCCACGGGGCGGACGAGAGCGAGCACTTCGCCTACGTCCAGCACGTGGCGGCGACGAACCACAAGCCGGCCGAGAGCCAGACGGACCCGGGCGCGCCGTACTCGTCCTCCGAGCTGCGGCTCATGGAGGCGGTGCACCACAACTCCACGATCCTCAACCAGACCTCCAAGCTGCGCTGGGACCGCTTCTACGAGCAGGAGTACCAGCGCAGCGTCCATCCGCCGCCGTCGATCGCCGACGGGGGCGGCTACACGGAGAGCGCGAGCGGCCACAGCCCCTTGTACTACGCCGTCGCCGGGCTGCCCTACCGCCTGATGGGCCGGCCGGCCACGCTGACGAGCGCGCTCCTGGTCACCCGGTTGTTCAGCGCGCTCATCGCCGCGCTCGTCGCGGCGCTGGCGGTCTACACCGCCTCCTACATGCTGCCGGACCGGCGCGCCGCCGCGTGGCTTGCGGGGGTGCTCGTCGCCCTGCAGCCGGTGTTCGCCTCCGTCTCGGCGGCGGTGAACAACGACACCGCCGTCAACGTGCTCGCCGCCCTCCTGGTCTTCCTCGCGATCCGCACGTGGCGCCTCGGCGCGACGCCGCGAAGCGCCGTGCTGCTCGGCGTCGTCGCCGTCCTGCTTCCGGTGGCCAAGATCACCGGCTTCGCGCTGCTGCCGCCGCTCGGGCTCCTGCTGCTGGCGCTCGCCGCCGCCCGGGGCGTCCGGCCGACCGCCCG
>JAOPZU010000356.1 GCA_025963955.1 Solirubrobacterales bacterium | reverse complement strand
CCGGGCCCGGGCGACCGCGGCGTCCGCCTCGGCGGCGTCCGCGCGGGGGATCTCGGCGAGCACGGCCTCGGTGGCCGGCTCGAGGACCGTCAGCGTGTCTGTCATGGCGTGGACCTAGCTTGGGGACGGGACGGGCCGGCGGCTCACAGGACGTCGATCTCCGCGTCGATCTCCTTCACCGTCTTCTTCGGCCCGGTGAAGGTGTTCTTCGCGCCGAGGATCCACCAGAGGCCGACGGCGAGGATGACGCCGCCGGTGACCAGCGGGGCGTAGTTGACCGACGACCAGCTGAACTCGTCGCGGCCGGGCACGCCGGCGGGCGACACCGGCAGGACGAAGATGACCGTGATGATCGCCACCCAGATCGTGGCGAAGAGGTTCATCCACTTGTACTTCCGGCCGTTGTTCCACGGGCCCACCTCCCAGGAGTCACCGGCGCGCCAGCGCAGGAAGATCGGGATGACGTAGGCGATGTACAGGCCGATGACGGCGATCGAGACGACCGCGCCGAAGGCGACCGTCAGCCCGTCCTTGTTCGGGAAGTAGGCCGGCACCGTGAGGAGCGCGCCGCAGGCGGCCATGAACAGGACGGCGTTGACCGGGATGCGGCGGTGGTTGACCTTGCTCCACAGTCGCGAGCCCGGGACGGCGCCGTCGCGGCTGAACGCGTAGCACATGCGCGACGCGCTCGTCAGGCACGCGGCTCCGCAGAAGAGCTGGCCCACGACCGAGATGAGGAGGACGAGCTTGACCCACGAGGTGCCCATCGCGCTCTCCAGCACGGCGATCGAGGACCCGCCACCGTCGCTGACCGCGGCCGGGTCGGACACCGCGAAGGTGATCGCCAGCAGCAGGATGTAGCCGATGATCGACGAGTAGAGGATCGACCGCCAGACGCCCTTGGCCGCGGCGTCCGAGGCGCCCTGGGTCTCCTCGGAGACGTGGGCGGAGGCGTCGAACCCGGTGATCGTGTACTGGGTCAGCAGGAAGCCGAGCGGCAGCACGTAGAACCAGTACATGTGCCCCCCGAAGCCGGACTTGTTGATCCGCTCGGTGAACACGAAGTCGACACTTGCGTGATGGTCCGGGACGAAGACGAGGACGAGCAGGATCACCGCGACGCCGGCCACGTGCCACCAGACCGAGATGCCGTTGACGCGGGCGACCAGGTGGCTGCCGGCGATGTTCACCGCGGCGTGCAGCGCGAGGATGATGAGGAACAGGAAGAACGTCCCGTGCAGGAACGGCTTGCCGGTCTCCACCCCGTTGAACAGGTCGAAGTCGAAGAGGCCGAACAGCGTGTTCATGAAGGTGGCGGCGCCGTAGTCGACCGACGCGGTGACGGCGACCAGGCCGATGAGGTTGAACCACCCGGTGAACCAGCCCCAGGTCGGCCCGCCGAGCTTCGCGGCCCACCAGTAGATGCCGCCGGCCGTCGGGTAGGCCGAGACGAGCTCGGACATGCAGAACCCGATGATCAGGATGGGGATCGAGATGAGCGGCCAGCCCCAGGAGATCGCGACCGGGCCACCGTTGTTCCACGCCTGGAAGTAGGTCGTGAAGCAGCCGGCGAGGATCGAGATGATCGTGAAGGAGATGGCGAAGTTCTGGAACCCCGTCCACGTCCGGTTGAGCTCCTGCGTGTAGCCCAGCTCGGCCAGGCGCTTCTCGTCCGCCGCCTGCCGTTCGTCGACCGTCGCCATGCGTGCTCCTCGTCTCGGGGGCTCAAGTGCCGATCAGCACCCATAAAGGTCTGATCTCCCAACCTCTTGGCGCGACTGTATGCGGGCGGACGGACGTGCGTCAACCGACCGGATGTCCAAAGGCGGGGTGTGCCCGCGGGCGCTCAACGCGGCAGCAGGCCGGCGAGGATGTGCTCGGTGCCCTGCAGGTGCTCGGTCATGATCCGCACGGCGTGCCCGACGTCCTGGGCCCGGACCGCCGCCAGCAGCCGGGCGTGCTGCGCGTTGGAGTGCGCGAGGACCTGCGGCGGGTGCGCGATGTGGTGGATGAGGTCGCTCATCGCCCCCTGGCACGTCGTCATCGCGGCCACCAGGCGGGCGCTGCCGGTGCTCTCCGCCAGGCCGACGTGCAAGCGGATGTCCGCCTGGCGGTACGCGGGGTAGTCGTCGATGCAGTCGTCCAGGCCGAGGACGATCTCGTCGAGCACGGCGAGCTGCTCCGGCGTCGCGCGCTCGACGGCGAGGACCGTGACGCCGACCTCGAGCGCGAGGCGCTCGTCGCAGACCTCCTGCCAGGTGGCGAGCGTCAGCGCGTCCGGCCGGTCGGCCCGCGGCGGCGTCTCCACGACGAACGTCCCGCCGCCGCGCCCCCGCACCGCGTGCAGGTAGCCGGACTGTCCCAGGGCGATGAGCGCCTGGCGCAGGGTGGAGCGCGCGATGCCGAGGCGCTGGCACAGCTCGCGCTCCGCCGGCAGGCGTTCCCCGGCCGGGAGCAGCCCGAGCTTGATCGCGGTGCCCAGGCGGTCGACCGTCTCCTCGAACGCCGTCTGGGAGCGGACGGGCGCGAAGACCGACTCCAGCGACAGCGGGGTGGTGGGCTCGACGGCGGTCACAGGCGCTCGAAGCCGCGGACGCGCTCCCAGTCGGTCACGAACGCGTCGAAGGCGGCGAGCTCGACGTCGGCCATGTTCACGTAGTGGTCGACCACCTCGTCGCCGAAGGCGGCACGGGCGAGGGTCGACGTGGCGAACAGCTCGCGGGCCTCGCGGAGCGTGGTCGGCAGGCGCTCGGTGTCCGGGGCGGTGTACGCGTTGCCCGTCGTCCGCGGCGGGAGGGGCAGGCCCCGCTCCAGCCCGTCCAGGCCCGCCGCGATCAGCGCGGCCAGGGCGAGGTACGGGTTGACGTCCGCCCCGGGGGCGCGGCACTCGATCCGCCGCGACGGGCCGTGCCCCACCACGCGCATCGCGCAGGTGCGGTTGTCGTCCCCCCACGCGACCGCGGTCGGCGCGAACGACCCGTCCGCGTACCGCTTGTAGGAGTTGACGTTCGGCGCGAGCAGCAGCGTGAGCTCCCGGACGTGGGCCAGCTGCCCGGCCAGGAAGGCGTCGAAGACGTCGGGCTGATCGGCGAAGACCGGCGCCCCGCCGTCGAGCTCGCGCAGCGACAGGTGGACGTGGCAGGAGCTGCCCTCGCGCTCGTCGACCTTCGCCATGAACGTGATCGACTGCCCGGCCTGGGCCGCGATCTCCTTCGCCCCGTTCTTGTAGACGACGTGCTGGTCGCAGGTGGTGAGCGCGTCGGCGTAGCGGAAGTTGATCTCGTGCTGGCCGAGGTTGCACTCGCCCTTGGAGTCCTCCACCGCGATGCCCGCGGCGAACATGCAGTTGCGGATCCGGCGCAGCAGCGGTTCCACGCGCGCGGTGCCGAGCAGCGAGTAGTCGACGTTGTAGCGGTTGGCCGGCGTCAGACCCCGGTAGCCGCCGTCGAAGGCCTGCTCGTAGCTGTCCTCGAAGATCAGGAACTCGAGCTCGGTGGCGGCCAGCGCGCCCCAGCCCCGCTCGGCGAGGCGGTCCAGCTGCTTGCGGAGGATCTGGCGGGGGGACGGCTCCACGGGCTTCCCGCCGGGCCACGACACGTCGGCCAGCACCATCGCGGTGCCCTCCTGCCAGGGGACGGGCGCGAGCGTCGCGAAGTCCGGGGTGAGGACGAAGTCGCCGTAGCCGCTCGCCCAGGAGGCCAGCGGGTAGCCCTCCACGGTGTTCATCTCCACGTCGACGGCGAGCAGGTAGCTGCACGCCTCCGCGCCGTGCGCGGCGACCTCGTCGAGGAAGTGGCGCGCGTGCAGCCGCTTGCCCATCAGCCGACCCTGCATGTCGGTCATGCCGAGGAGCACGGTGTCGACGGTGCCCGCCTCGACGGCGGCCTGCAGCTCCTCGAGGGTCATGGCACGTGAAGGTATCCCTGCCGGACCTTTGTCTGCAACCGACCGGCGGTCCTTCCCGGACCGGCCGTAGGGTACGCCGGGTGTCCGCCGTCGCCGAGTCCGCCGCGCCGCCCGCGAGCGGGTCCCTCTGGCGGGCGGGGCCGTGGCGGCTGCTGCGCCTGGTCGCGGGGCTGTGGCTGTTCGGGACGGGCGAGGGACTCGTCGTCGTGGCCGCCCTCGGCAACTCGCCGTGGACGGTCTTCGCCCAGGGACTCTCCGAGCACACGCCGCTGAGCATCGGCGCGGCGACGATCGTGACCAGCGCGGTGCTCCTGCTGGTGTGGACGCAGCTCGACGTGCGACCCGGGCTGGGGACGATCGCCAACGCGCTCATCATCGGCGTGGCGATCGACGTGACGCTGGGGCTCTGCGGGGATCCCCACGGGCTGCCGCTGCGGATCGCGGTCCTGCTGGCCGGGCTCGTGTGCGTGGGAGTCGGCTCGGGCGTCTACCTCGGCTGCCGGCTGGGCCCCGGGCCGCGCGACGGTTTGATGCTCGGGCTCCACGCCCGCACGGGCTGGTCGATCGCGCGGCTGCGCACCCTGATCGAGCTGTCGGCCCTGACGGCCGGCGTGCTGCTGGGCGGGAGGGCCGGCCTCGGAACGGTCGCCTTCGCGCTGTTCGTCGGGCCGGCGGTGGCGCTCGGCCTGCGGCTGGGGGAGCGGGGCGCGCCCGCTACAGGATGAGCGTGCGCTGCTCGACGCTGCCGCGGGCGAGAGCCGCCATCTCGGCGGCGTCGACGACCGCGCGGCCCGGGACCTCCGCGAGCGCGCGCACCCGCCCACGCCACGACGAGCCGTAGGACCCGCGGGCCGCGACGACGTACGGACCGGTGGCGAGCAGCGAGAGACCGCGGGTGCGGCGCGCGCCGAGCAACCCGATCAGCGCCACGGGCAGCAGCGCGTGCGACGCGCGCCAGAAGACCCGCCCGAACAGGTGCGCGCGGACCTCGGGGTGCC
>JAOPZU010000281.1 GCA_025963955.1 Solirubrobacterales bacterium | reverse complement strand
GGCTGCCCGTCGGCGAGCCCACCGGCTCCATGGTCGTCGACATCGGCGGCGGTACGAGCGAGGTCGCCGTGATCTCGCTCGGCGGTATCGTCGTCAGCCAGTCGATCCGCGTCGGCGGCGACGAGCTCGACGACGCGATCATCAACTACGCCAAGCGCGAGTACAAGCTCCTCATCGGTCAGCAGACCGCGGAGGAGGTGAAGCTCGAGATCGGCTCCGCCTACCCCATGGAGGAGGAGGTGCAGGCCGAGATCCGCGGGCGCGACATGGTCTCCGGCCTGCCGAAGACCGTCGTCCTGACCAGCGAGGAGATCCGCCAGGCGCTCGAGGAGCCCCTGTCGCAGATCATCGACGCCGTCAAGGAGACGCTCGACCGTACGCCGCCCGAGCTCGCCTCGGACATCATGGACCGCGGCATCATGCTCGCGGGCGGTGGATCCCTCCTGATGGGCCTGGACGAGCGCCTGCGCGAGGAGACGCAGATGCCCGCTCACCTCGCCGAATCACCCCTGACCTGTGTCGCGGTCGGCTCCGGACGCTCCCTCGAGGAGTTCGAGGTCATCCACCGCGCGAACAAGGGCTCCCGTGGCCGCACCAAGCGCCGGTACTGATGACCGCTTCCGTCGTCAGCGGCTGCTTCGCGTGCGACCTGCGCCCTGATCCGGAGTACTTCCCTAGGTGTACGACCCCAAGACGATCCGCCGCCGGCGCGCGGTTCTCGCGCTGCTCGTCGTCAGCTCCGTCGTCCTGCTGACCGCCTCCTTCGGCGGCAACGGGGGCGTGAGCTCCGTCCAGCGCGGCGTGTTCGAGATCGTCTCCCCGATCCAGGACGTGGCCAGCCGGTCGCTGAAGCCGTTCCGCGACCTCTTCGGCTGGTTCGGGGACACCTGGCACGCCAAGGGCGAGAACCAGGCCCTGCGGAAGGACCGCGACGGCCTGCGCACCGAGAACGCGCGCCTGGCCTCGCAGCTGCGCCGCCTGGAGACGCAGACCGGCATCAAGCGCGTCGCCGACGCGGCGAACCTGAGCACTCTGGGCCCGGTCGAGGCGCGCGTCACGGCGGCCGCGCCGACGCTGCTCTTCCAGTCCGTCACGATCAACAAGGGCGGCGGGGACGGCCTGAAGAAGGGGCAGGCCGTCATCACGACGGGCGGCCTCGTGGGCAAGGTGGACGAGGTCGGCAGCGGCTCCGCCACGGTGACGCTGATCACCGACAGCTCCTTCGGGGCCCAGGCGCGCGTGGAGACCACGGGCGTCACGGGCACGGTCGAGGACTCCGGCGGCGACCCGCAGGACCTCATCATGAAGACGACGGACGCGAAGGCCGAGGTCGTCAAGAACGCCCGGATCGTCACCCGCGGCACCGCGGACAACTCGAGCCTCAGGTCGCTCTTCCCGCCGGACATCCCGATCGGCCGCGTCACGGCCGTCGACGACGCGGGGACGGACACCCAGCGCGTGCACCTGCGCCCGTACGTCGACGTGCGGAACCTCGACCGCGTCGTCGTCCTGACCCGCGACGCCGCCACCGTGCCGTGATCGGGACGCCGCTCACCGGTCGCCTGGCGATCATGGGGCTCGTGGTCTGCATCACGCAGATCGCCGCCGTCTCGCAGATCACGCTCTTCGGCGCCCACGCGGACCTCGTCCCGCTCGTCGTGGCGATGAGCGGGCTGCTGCTCGGCTCCCTGCCCGGCGCCGTCTTCGGGTTCGCCTGCGGCTTCTTCGTCGACTGTGCGCTCTTCCAGACGATGGGGCTCTCCTCGCTCGTCTACCTGACGGTGGGCTACGGGGCCGGGCGCCTGCGCGAGGTCCGCGACCCGCAGGCGGCCGCCGTGCCCGCCGTGGTGGGGGGCGCCGCAACTGCCACGGTCACCGTGGGCTACAGCACCATGCAGTTCCTGCTCGGGACACCCGTCGCGGTGACCGGCCTGCTCGTCGGGCAGATCCTGGTGACCGTCCTGGTGAATACCCTTCTCTCACTGCCCGTGTACGCCGGGGTCCGGCGGTGGCTCCTGCCCGTCCTGCCGGACGACCCGCGTCGCCGGCGCCGCCGGGCCTCCACGACCCGCCTCTCCCCGCTCAGCCGCGCGTAGACCCACCGCCCCGTGATCGATCCCGTCACTCCAGGCCGTCGCCCGCCCGTCTCGCCGCAGCTCGCGCTGCGGGTGGCCGCCCTCGGCGTCGTCGCCTTCGCGCTGTTCGCGGTGATCTTCTTCCGCCTCTGGTACCTGCAGGTCCTCTCGGGCGACCAGTACCTGGCCCAGGCGCAGACGAACAAGGTGCGTGTGCAGCCCCTGCCCGCGCCGCGCGGGGACATCGTGGACCGCAACGGGGACCCGATCGTCTCCAACCGCTCGGCCATCGTCGTGAAGATCAAGCCGGAGTCGCTGCCGCAGAGCGAGAAGGACGCCGTGCTGAAGTACGGCGCGGACCGCATCGAGCGCGCGAAGAAGCCGAAGGGGAGTCGCGGCGACCAGATTCCCGCGCCGCCGGTCCCGCCCGATCTGCAGCTGCGCTTCCGGCGCCTGGCGCAGACGCTGGGCATGAGCACCGGCCGCATCCAGGAGCTCGTCGTCCGCGGGCTCTTCCTGGCCGGCTACGCGCCCATCGTCATCAAGACGGACGTGGACGAGGACGTGCGCGGCTACATCGCCGAGCGGCAGGACGAGTTCCCTGGGGTCACCGTCGACAACGCGTTCCTGCGCGAGTACCCGCAGGGCGAGCTCGCCGCGCAGCTGCTGGGGACCGTGAGCCAGATCTCCCCCGCCGAGCTGAAGAGCAAGACCTTCAGGGGCGTGCCGGCGGGGAGCATCGTCGGCCAGACGGGCATCGAACGGCAGTACGACAAGTTCCTGCGCGGCCGCGATGGCAAGGAGCGCCTGCTCGTGGACGCCCAGGGCAACCCGCGCGGTGAGGGCGTGCGGGTCGAGCCGAAGCCCGGCAACAACGTGCAGCTCACGCTCGACCTGAAGCTGCAGCAGGCGGCGACGAAGGCCTTCACGGACGTCGCCGGGGACCTCAAGGGCGCGTTCGTCGTCATGGACCCGCGCGGCGGCGCGGTCTACGCGATGGGCTCCTTCCCGTCCTTCGACCCCAGCGTGCTCGCGCGGCCGATCACGCAGAAGCGGTACGACGAGATCTTCAACGTCCCGGGCGCCACCCCGCAGTTCAACCGGGCGACGGGCGCGAACTACTCCACCGGCTCGACCTTCAAGCCGTTCACGGCGCTCGGCGCCCTGGAGTCGAAGGACGTCTCGACCGGGACGGTCGTCAACGACCAGGGCTGCATCCAGATCGACGCCAACCGGACCGCGTGCAACGCCGGCAAGACGCCCTTCGGTCCCGTCGACCTGCGCCAGGCCATCAGGGTCTCCTCGGACGTCTACTTCTACTCCCTCGGCCTGAAGACGAACACGGACGCGCCCCGGGGCGGACCGATCCAGAAGGCGGCGCGGCAGTTCGGCTTCGGGCGCGCGACCGGCATCGACCTGCCCATCGAGAGCGTCGGCAACGTCCCCGATGCCGCGTGGCGCCGCCGGGTGGCCAAGCAGGAGGAGGAGTACGAGCGCAAGAACAAGGTCCCGTGCTGCACGATCTCCGACAAGCGCGCCTGGTCCATCGGCGACAACGTCAACCTCTCGATCGGCCAGGGCGACCTGCAGGCCACGCCGCTGCAGATGGCCACCGCCTACGCCGGGCTGGCCAACGGGGGCAAGGTGCCGCGCCCCCATCTGGGCCTGGAGGTCCAGGACGACAAGGGCATCCCGATCTCCCCGATCACGACCCGGCCCGGGCGGCGCATCGACATCCCGGGCGAGTACCGTTCGACGATCATGGCCGGTCTCCACGACGCCGCGAGTGCCCAGGGCGGAACCTCCGCCGACGTCTTCGGCGGCTGGAACCAGAGCGGATTCCCGGTCTTCGGCAAGACGGGCACCGTGCAGGTCGACGGCAAGAACGACCAGTCCTGGTACGTGGCCTACAGCTACAAGAACCGGCCGGACGACAAGCCGCTCGTCGTGGCGGTCACGGTGGAGGAGGGCGGCTTCGGCGCCGCCCGGGCCGCGCCCATCGCCTGCCGGATCATGAAGTCCTGGTTCGGCGCGAAGTACAACAAGCAGGCTGGCTGCACCCCCGGGTCGAGCACCTCGCTTTGAGCACCGCGCCGTCCGTCACCGAGCCGCGCCGCTCGCGCACCTCGCGCGTGGGGGCAGCGCCCGCGCCGGGCCGGCGGCCGCTGAGCCTCGTGCTGCCCTTCGACCCGGTCTTGGCGCTGGCCGTCATCGGGATCTGCGCATGCTCGCTCATCACGCTGAGCACGGTCACCGAGCGCGGCCTGCCCGACGGCTTCTACATGAAGCGCCAGGCCATCTACTTCGTCGTGGGCACGCTGCTGGCGGCCGCCCTGAGCCGGGCCGACTACTCGCGGCTGCGTGAGCTGAAGTACGGCATCTACGGCTTCATCATCCTGTCGGTCGTGGCGGTGCGCTTCGCCGGCGCCGACGCCCTCGGTGCGCGCCGCGCGATCCAGCTGCCCTTCTTCTCCTTCCAGGCCTCCTAGCTCGGGAAGGTCCTGCTCGTCATCGCGCTGGCCGGCTTCCTCGTGGACCGCTCCCGGATGCTGCAGGAGTGGCGGACGACCGTGCGGACGGTCGCCCTCGCGGCGCTCCCGGCCGCGATGGTCCTCGTCCAGCCCGACCTCGGCTCCTCGATGGTCTACGGCGCGATCGTCGTCGCGCTGCTGTTCGTCGCGGGCGTCCCCGGGCGCTACTTCGCGGCCCTCGGCGGCATGCTCGCCCTGCTCATCGTGGGCGTGCTCGTCCTGGCGCCGATGACGGGGCACGAGGTGCTGCACGGGTACCAGAAGGACCGCCTGACGGCCTTCCTGCATCCGAACGCGAACAACTCGGACATCGCCTACCAGCAGACCCAGTCGCGCGTGGCGATCGGGTCCGGTGAGAAGACCGGTCGCGGGGACCGGGCCACGCAGACGGGCTACAACTTCCTCCCCGAGCACCACACGGACTTCATCTTCTCCGTGGTCGGCGAGCGCTGGGGCTTCATGGGCGCCGCGCTGGTGCTGTCGCTGTACTCCCTCCTCATCTGGAGGGGCCTACGGGCGCTGACGATGGCGAAGAACCTCTACGGCGCGCTGATCGCCGGCGGCATCACCGCGATGCTGCTCTTCCAGGTCTTCGTCAACGTCGGCATGACCGTGGGGATCATGCCGATCACCGGGATCCCGCTACCGCTCATGAGCTACGGCGGATCCTCGGTCATCACCACCTTCCTGGCCATCGGCCTGCTGCAGTCGGTCTACGCGCAAGGGCGCGCATCGACAGCCGGCAAGGGCCGACTGCTGGGCTTTTAGTTTTAGAGAGTGAGAGAGCTTTGAGAAAGCAAGTGCTGGTCAGCGTCGACCGGGCCGAGACCCGGATCGCGCTGCTGGAGGCCACCGGCGAGGTGGCGTCGAACGGCGGCCGCGGCCGGGGGCGCGCCGCGCCGAAGTCGCCCGCCAAGGGCGTGGAGGGCTACCGCGTCGCGGAGCTCTACTTCGAGCGGCGGGGCAACCGCTCCATCGTCGGCAACATCTACAAGGGCAAGGTCGACAACGTCCTGCCCGGCCTCGAGGCGGCGTTCGTCGACTTCGGCCTGGAGAAGAACGGCTTCCTGCACGTGGACGAGATCGTCCTGCCGGGCGTGGAGACGGTCCGCCGTGGCCGCGGGCGGGACGACGGCGGCAAGAAGATCTCCGACCTGCTCAAGCCGGGGCAGGAGATCGTCGTGCAGGTCGTCAAGGACCCGCTGAAGTCCAAGGGCGCGCGACTGAGCATGGACCTCACGGTCGCCGGGCGCTACATGGTCTACACCCCGACGGGCGAGGGCGTCGGCGTCTCCAAGCGCCTGGACGACAAGGAGCGCGAGCGCCTGCGCAAGGAGGCCAAGGGCCTGGACCTGCAGGGCGGCGGGGCGATCGTCCGCACCGCGGCGCACGGCGCCACCCGCGCGGACTTCGAGCGGGAGCTGCAGTACCTGTTCAAGCTCCACGAGGTCCTGCAGTCCCGCGTCGACACGACGCCGGCGCCCGGCCTGGTCTTCCAGGAGGCGGACCTCTCCGTCCGCGTCGTGCGCGACATCTTCGCCGCCGACTTCGAGCGCGCGCTCGTCGACGACGAGGGGCAGTACCAGCGGCTGATCTCCTTCTTCAGCCGGACCGCCCCCGAGCTCGTGGAGCGCGTGGAGCTCTGGCAGGAGTCCACGCCGCTGTTCGAGTCGACCGGCGTCGACGAGGTCATCGACGGCCTGATGTCCAAGCGCGTGGACCTGCCCTCGGGCGGCTACCTGCTGATCGACTACGCCGAGGCCGGCACGGTCATCGACGTCAACTCCGGCTCCTACGTCGGCCGTGGCAAGCAGGCCCGCCTGGAGGACGTCATCACCAAGACGAACCTCGAGGCCGCCGAGGCCGTGGTCAACCAGCTGCGCCTGCGGGACATCGGCGGCATCATCGTCATCGACTTCATCGACATGGCCCGCGCGCGCAACCGCGACGCCGTCCTGAAGACGCTGCGCAAGGCGCTGGACGAGGACCGCACCAAGACGTTCACGGCGGAGATCTCCCGCCTCGGCCTGGTCGAGATGACGCGCCAGAACGTCACCGAGGGCGTGCGCGAGATCATGTCCCGCACCTGCCCGACCTGCGACGGCGAGGGCGTGATCCGCTCGGAGGAGACGATCGCGATCGACATCGAGCGCCGGCTGCGCGAGGTCGCCACCCGTGCGCCACGCGACGTCGAGGCGTTCCTGGTCCGCGTGCACCCGGGGGTCAGCGCCCAGTTCACCGGCCACGGCGCGCGCGTCCTGCACGCCCTGGAGGCCGAGACCGGCAAGCTGTTCCACTTCACCGGCACCGAGGGCCTGAAGCTCGATCACTTCGACGTGGTGCTGGAGGGGAGCAGGGAGGAGGTCTCCGAGGAGGCCATCCCGTTCGAGATCGGCGACGAGGTCCTCGTGCAGATCGTCGAGCCGCACATGTACAACGTCGACGACGCCGTCGCGAAGGTCGACGGGTACATCATCGGCGTGATCGGCGGCGGTGCGTACGTCGGCACGAAGCACCTCGTCCGCATCGAGGACGCCGGCCGCACCGCGGCCACGGCGGTCCTCGTGGGGGAGGACGGCGAGGTCATCGAGGCGCCGGAGCGCGTCGTGGGGGCCGATGGCGTAGAATCCAAGCCAAGGCGCCGTGGCCGCAGAGGCGGACGGCGCCGTTCGGCTGCTGCGGCAAGCGCGGCGCCTGACCAATCTTCTTCGGAGTAGTCGACTTATGTACGCGATCGTCAAGACCGGTGGCAAGCAGTACCGCGTCGAGCAGGGGCAGAAGCTCCTGGTCGAACGCCTTGCCGTCGAAGCCGGTGACAGCCTCGAGCTGGAGCCCCTGCTGTTCAGCGGGGACACCACGGTGTTCGACAAGGCGGGCCTGGCCAACGTGAAGGTCGGCGCGACCGTCGTGGAGCACCTGCGCGGCCCGAAGCTCACCGTCTTCAAGTTCAAGCCGAAGCGCGGCTACAAGCGCAAGACGGGTCACCGGCAGGAACTGACCCGCATCCAGATCACCACCATCACCGCTGGGAGCTGACGAACACATGGCACACAAGAAGGGCCTCGGCTCCTCCCGCAACGGTCGTGACTCCAACGCGCAGCGCCTCGGGGTGAAGAAGTTCGCCGGTGAGATCGTCACGGGCGGCGAGATCATCGTCCGCCAGCGCGGCACCCGCTTCAAGCCCGGTGCCGGCGTCGGCATCGGCAAGGACGACACCCTGTTCGTCAAGGCGCCCGGAACGCTCGCGTTCACCGAGGGCCGCCTCGGTCGCGTCGTCAGCGTCGTCCCCGCGGCCGCCGCGGAGTAGCACTCGTGACCCGGTCCCAGGCACTGCTCGGCGCACGGCTCATCGCCGCGGGCCGGGTGCTGTTCGGGGCCGCGATGGTCGCGCGCCCGGCGCAGGTCACCACTCCCTGGCTGGGCGGGACCGCCGCCACGGCGGGCACCCAGGTCGCCGTTCGCGCCCTCGGGATCCGTGACCTCATGCTCGGGGCGATGACGCTCCACACGGTCGCGCACCCGCAGATCGGTCCGCGCTGGGTCGCCACCTGCGCGATCAACGACGCGGTCGACATGCTCTCCACGTTGGCCGGCCGCGACGAGCTGCCCTCGCGCGGGGTCGCCGGGACCGTCGCCCTCGCCGGCGGCACCGTGGTCGCGAGCGTCGCCATCGCCGGCGTCCTCCGCCGGACCGCGCCGCCCGCCGACGCCTGAGCCGGCCGGCCGCCGTCCGCGGTGCACGTCGGCTCCGCCCGCATCGAAGGGCACGCGGACGTCCGCGAGATCGTCCCGTCCGCGCACTGCGTGCAGCGCTACCGGCGACGCATGCCCGTCCGCGAGGCCGGGATCGCGCCCGTCGCGCAGCGGCTGCTCGACGTCCTGGAGGCGGCGGACATCACGGGCTGGCCGCCCGGGTGGGCGGTCAGCGACCGCTCGGCGGCCCTCTGGGCGGTCGCGCCGGGTGACGCGATCGCCTTCCCGCTGGCCCCCGCCGAGGCCGGACCGGCCGGTCGCTGGATCGCGCTGACGTGCCTGCGCCGCGGCGAGCGGTGATCCGCTCGGCCCCGCGCCGCGCACTTCCGGTCATGTCCCCGCTCCTGT
>JAOPZU010000285.1 GCA_025963955.1 Solirubrobacterales bacterium | reverse complement strand
CCGAGTCGCCGGGCGGCGGGCTGCAGCTGGGCGAGGAACCCGGGCAGGCGCTCGAGGTCCCGCTCGAGGTCGTCGCCGCGCTCGGCGGCGGCGGCGCCGACGCGGGCGGAGGCGGAGGTGAAGCCCGCAAGGTCCCCGCGGCGCTCGGCCAGGGGCTCCAGGGCGGCGTCGGACTGCTGCACGAGGGCGTCGATCGTCTGGTTCTGGGTCGCCAGGATCTCCACCAGGCGGTTGGCCTGCTGCAGCGTCGGGTTCGCCCGCTCGATCGCCCCACGGAGCTCGGCGCCGTTCCCGGTCAGCCCGGTGCCCAGCTCGCCGACGATCAGCCGCAGACGCTCACGCTCGGGCACGCGCATGATGTTGGCGAGCAGGTCCGGGCCGACGGGGCTGGAGGTGCGACCGAGGGGCAGCAGCCGCTGGCCCTTCCCCGGGCCCGAGGCGATCGTGGTCAGCGGCGGGGCCGGTACGACGCCCTCGCCGCGGACCTGGGTCGGGGTGCAGTCGACGTACTGCTCGCCGATCAGCGACTGGAGGCCGATCCGGCAGGTGGCGTCCTGGCGGAAGTCCTGGAACGCCGGGTCCGTGATGTCGATGATCACGACGGCCTTGTTCCGGGCGTCCAGCTCGACGCCCCCGATCTTGCCGGCGATCACGCCCGCGACCTTCACGTCCTCGCCGGCGATGACGAAGCTCGCATTGTCGAAGACGGCGCGCACCCGGTAGGCGCCGGTCCGGCCCGCGTCGTCGTTCGAGCCGCCGCGCCCGAGGGCGACCACGACCACGACGACCACGAGGACGAGCACCACCGTGATCAGCCCGACGCGCCCGCGCATCACTTGGCCCCCGGCGTCTGGGAGGGATCGCAGTCCGGCGCGGCGAGGTCGCCGGCGTCGACGTAGGGCGTGGAGCCGTCCGGCAGCGCGGCGGTGGCCGCACCCGGGCAGCGCCTCAGGTTGCCGGTGCTCAGGGCGTCGCTGCGGCCGCGGTCCGCGGGGGCCTTCGGGGTCAGCGCGCCGCCCTGGGCGTCGTCCTGGAAGCGGTAGGCGTCGAAGACCGGCATCGCCGTGAGGTAGTGGCCGTCGGCGTCGTAGGTCGCGGCAGCCTGGCCGAAGGAGCCGAGGAACGAGGTGAGGTCCGGGGCGTAGGGCCGGATGAACGACAGCATCGGCGTCGAGGTGTTCAGCGCCTTCGTGCCGCCGGGGAACGCGGTCCTCGCGGCGCGCGCGACGGTCGGCAGATCACGCAGACCGTCGAGCAGGTCGTTGCCGGTGCCGGGGCGGTCGACCGCCTGGCGGAGGCTGCGGAAGACGGGGACCGCCTCGTCGACGACCGGGCGGAGCTCGCGCAGGAACGGCGGCAGGCGCCGGGACGGCACGTCCGAGGCGTCCAGCAGCGCGCGGAGGTCCGGCAGCGACAGGCGCAGCGCCTTCAGCGCGTCGCTGCCGTTCGCCAGCAGCGACGGGGTGTCGTCGAGCGCTCCGGTCAGGGCACGCGTGTCGGAGCCGACCGCGTCGACGGTGCGCGCGGCGCCGCCGACCAGCGACGTCAGCGATGAGCGCTCCTGCGCGAGGGCGCCCATCGCGCGGCTGCTCGTCACGACGAGCCGCTCGAACTGGGCGCTCTGCGCGTCGACGTCGGCGGCGAAGTCCGTCAGGGACTTCATCGCCTTCGGCAGGCGTGCGGCGGACGCGCCGCCCTCGGCCTCGCGGCCGGCGTACCACTGCGAGAAGCCGGTGATCGTCTTCTTCAGGCCCGCGCGGGTCCTGCCGGCGCTCGAGGCGAAGAGCTGGTCGAGCTCGACCTGCGAGGTGGTGGCGTCGACGGGGATCGTCGCGTCGTCGCGCAGCGCGGGCTCGAGCCCGGAACCGGGGCTGAGGTCGATGTAGCGGCTGGCGACGCCGGCGGTGCCCTGCGACCGCACGACCGCGGAGGCGCCCTTGCGCAGCGGCGCGAAGTCGCCGGAGACCGTGATGCCGACCTCGGCCAGGTCGTCCTTCGTCAGGTCGATCGACGTGATCGTGCCGACCTGGGTGCCGCCGATCCGGACCGTGCCGCCGTTGACGACCTGGCTCGAGTTCTGGAGCAGCAGGCGGTACGGGTGCGATGGATCCCCGCGCGTCAACAGGACGACGGCCACGATCGCCACGACGACGCAGAGCAGCACGACGGGCAGGAGCACCCTGGTGCGGCGGACGGTGTCGAGTGGGCGGCTCAGGGGATGCTCTTGCGCGAGACGGGGTGGCGACGCCGAGCGGTGCGCATGAGGTGCGCGGTCCGGTGGGCGTCGTGTGGTGCTGGTGGGTCGGCGGCCGCCGCGGGGGGTGGCGGCCGTCGGGTGCTGCGTTCCGCGGGACGCGCTCGCGGGCCGTCCCCTTCGGGGCGCTCCGCGGCCGGGCCTCTCGGTGTCGTCCGGTGCTGACCACCCCGATGGGGGGTGACCGGCGGCGAGACTCTAGACGGAGCGGTCCCCGTCCGTGAGGGGTCTGGACGGATAGGCGCGGCGGCGGGTACGCAATGGCTACGCGGGGTAGGAAGCCCGGTCCCGCAAGACCGGGGAGATCCTCGAAAACACCGTGTACGCAAGGGATTCAGAGCCTCCTGGCGTGCCCTCCGCCGAGTTGCCCGCACGCGGAGCGCCGCGTCGACCGCGGCCCCCTCGCGGAC
>JAOPZU010000278.1 GCA_025963955.1 Solirubrobacterales bacterium | reverse complement strand
AACCCGCGCCAGGCCGGCCCGTGCGCGTCCTGCGTGGAGGTGAACGAGTTGCCGTTGTGTGCGAACCAGGAGAGCCAGTAGAGGAAGCCCTCGTCGTCGCCCTGCGGGTTGTAGGCCAGCTCGTTGACCGTGTAGTTGAGGACCTTGAAGGCGCTCGTCAGGGCCGGGGTCACCGCGCTCAGGTCGCGGACGGCCGGCGACAGGTCGCTCGCCAGCGGCTGCAGCTCCCGCACGAGCGGGCGCAGCCGCGTCCGGACGACGGGCTCGGCGGTGGTCGCCAGGTCGTCCACCGACCCGAGCACCGGCTTCAGGCGCCTGACCGTGGGCAGCAGCCCGTCGAGCGTCGGCTTGACCTCACCGGACAGGTCGCGCAGGTTGACGAGCGTCCGGTCGGTGGTGGCGAGCGTGCCCGGCAGCTTGCGGACGGACTCGCGCAGCGCACCCTCCTGCCGCGCGAGCGCCTGCAGGGTTGCGCCGGACCCCTGGACGACGGACGCGAGCTGGACGTCCTTGGCGGCCGTCGCCTTGGTCAGCACGGCCATGCTGTGGACCAGCCGGCGCAGCTCCTTGCGCCGCGCGGACAGCGCGCCCGTGACCTCGTGCAGCTGCACGGCGGTGGGCTGCAGCGACTTGAGGATCTGCTGCAGGTCCTTCCCGCGCCCGTTCAGCCCGTTGTCCACGCCGTTGACGAGGACCTGGAAGAAGCGGCGGGTGTCCGTGTCCAGGGCGGCGGTGAGCTCGTCGCTGTCGACGGGCGGAGCGGTGCGGGCCACGGGGATCACGTCGTTCTCGCCGGCCACCCCGGCGCTCTGCCGCCCCGGGTAGAGCTCGATCTGCATGTCCTTCAACGGCGTGTTCGGCACCAGGACGGCGTGCGCGTCCTTGAAGATGTGCGGCAGCTTGCCCGGCTTGACCTGCATCTCGACGACCGCGCGGCCGTCCTTGAGCTTGGTCGTCGTGATCGTGCCGACGCGGACACCGGCGACGTTCACCGGCTGGCCGAGTCCGGGGTTGAGGCCCGCGGTCGTGCTGAACTCGGCCTTCACCGTGTAGAAGTCGGCGAACGGGTTCTGCAGCCGCTGGTGGACGAGCATGTAGCCGCCGGCGAGGGTCGCCGTGAGCATCAGGAACCCGATGACCCCCAGCCACTTGCCGTTCTCGCGGAGCGTGCGCTTCATCAGCGACCGGCCTTCCGGGACAGGGCGGCGGCCGCTCGTGCGACGTCGTGCAGCGCGTCGTGCAGCACGGAGGGCGTGGCGGGACGCTCGCCGATGCGGTGCTCGGAGGCGCGGACAACGGCCTGGCGCTCGGCGGCGCGCGTCGCCTTCACCGTGCGGGCGCTCGCGCCGGCCGCCGGGAAGGGCGTGCGGGCCTGCAGGTCCACCGGGGTCGCGGTGCGGCACTGCGCGTCCGGCCGGAAGGCGGGAAGCCGCCCGTTCCCGAGCCAGCGCGGCGTGGAGCCCTCGACCTTCGGCCCCGACCCGACGAGCTGCTCAAGCCCCGGCAGCGAGCCGGTGGCGATCGACTGCGGACCGACCGCGGCCAGGTAGCGCACCCCGGGGCCGTTCCCGTCGAAGTCCTGGGAGGCGCCGGCCAGGCCGACCGCCGCGTGGAGGAGGTCCTGCCAGACCGGGCGGCCCGTGGACAGCTTGCCGTCGTTGATCTGGGTCTTCAGCACGGGGGTCACGCGCTCGCGCACGCAGTCGCTCACCGGCGTCACGAGCGGGAACAGCGCGCGCAGGCGCACGCTGAGCGTCGGCAGGCGGTTCACGGTGGGGGTGAGCTTCGTCAGCAGCGCCGGCAGCTCGGCGGGGCGCACGAGCGGCCGCACGGCACGCAGCAGCGCGGTGGTGTCGCGGAGCGTCTGCGGCGCTTGCGGCAGGCTCGGCCGCAGCGCGTCGGCGAACGTCTTGACGGACGGCAGCGCGCGGTCGATGGCGACGAGCGACGGGGTGGCGGTCCGCGTCAGGCGGTCGATCCCCCGGACGGTCGCACGGAGGTTGTCCTGCTCGGCGGCGAGGGCCCCGCTCGTGGTGCTCAACCCGCTGACCATGTTCCCCAGGGCCCGGTCGTTGGCGGCCAGGGTGCCGGTGATCATGCCGAGCGAGGCGATTGTCTCGGACAGGTCGTGCCGCCCGATGCCGCGCGCGGCCTGCGCCACCTGGGCGACGTCGCGCAGCGCGGGGGTGAACGGCTTGGCCGCGTCGCCGAACGCCTTCGCCGCGCCGTTGTCCGTCCCCTCGGCGAGGTTCGCGATCGTGCGCTTGAGCGAGTCGCGCGTCGGGTGGTCCAGCGAGCTGAGGACCTGGTCGAACTGGACCGGGACGCTCGTCTGGCCAAGCGGGATCGTCCCGCCGTCCTTCAGCTCCGGGGCGCTCGGGCTGCCGACGCGCAGCTCGACGTAGAAGCCGCCCTCCAGGAACAGGCGCGGCCGCACCCGCAGCGTGGCGTCGCGGTGGAGCGGCAGGGCGCTGTCCTTGAGCTCCAGCTGGACCTCGGCGGTGGTGCCCTCGCCCTTGCTGATCTTCACGACCTTGCCGACGTCCACCCCGGCGATCCGGACGGGCGAGCTCTTGCGCAGCTGGCTCGTGTTGGAGAAGACGCCCTGGACGCGGTAGCCGTGGATGAACGGCACGCGCTTGGCGAAGGAGAAGTAGACGACGACGAGCATGGCGAGGATCCCGGCGAAGCCGAGGACGCCGACGCTGACGCGGCGCTTGGGGGCACGGCGGCGCTCGCTCACCGGATCACGCTCCGCGGTGTCGGCCACGTGAACGGAACGTGAGCCCTCCGGGCGAGGCTCTTCGCGCTCATGGGGTGCCCACCAGTCCGGCCTTCGCGGCTAGCGCGGCCACGCCGTCCGGCTGCGCCGTCGTGTCGGTGGCGGCCCGCTGCGTGCCGTCCGGGTTGCCGATCTTCTGCGTCCCGGCGTAGGTCTCGTTGCCCGCCTCGCACTCGCTCGCGTTCTCGTGCGGGATCGGCGTCATGTGCAGGTTGGCCGACGGGAACCGGGACTGCGAGTCCTGGGTCGAGCCGGTGAGCAGCGTGAAGTTGAACCAGCTGCCGGCCTGGTCGCCGACGCTGACGGCGCCGTAGGCGTTGCGGAAGGCCACGGGCAGCAGGTTGCACGTCACCTGGGCGGGCAGCAGCGTGTCGAGCGTCGGCTTCAGGCTCGTGACCGTGCTCGTCAGCAGCTTCACGGCGGCCGGGGTGTTCGGATCGCGCGAGAGGCTGCCGAGCGCGGCGAGGGTCGTGTCCAGGTTCTTCGCCAGGGCGGGGGTGCGGCGCAGCAGCGGGATTCCGGCGACGAAGGCGTCACGCAGGCTCCCCGTCGCCCGCGGCAGCAGCGCCGTGCCGGGGCGGATCGCCCGGGTGATCGACGAGAGGTCCGCGAGCACGGGCCGGATCCGGCGCAGGCTGCGCACGCCGGCGGTCTCGGTGCGCGGCAGCTCCTCGATCGTGTCGCCCAGCGCCGGTGAGGAGGCGTCGAGAGCTCGCAGCGTGGTGGCGCCGTTGTCGAGCAGGTTCACGAGCGTCGGGGCGACCGGCGCGAGCGCCTGGAAGGTCGTGGCGGTGCCGCGGACGAAGCGCCCGAGCCCGGTGCCGGGCTCGACGACGGTCTGCAGCACGCGCTGCAGCGGGGGCAGGAGCCGCCGGGTGTTCACGATCGAGTCGTTGATGTCCTGGCCGCGGCCGGCGACCGCGTCCCCGAGGTTCGTGATCGTGTCCTGCAGGCCCTTGGTGGTCTCGGCGTCGAAGACGTTGAAGGCCTCGTCGAGCTCGACGATCGGGCGCCCCTGCTTGAGCGGGAGCGTCCCGCCGGCGGCGAGTCCGGTGGCCGACGTCCCCGGCTGCAGGTCGAGGTACTTCGCGCCGAGGATCGACCGCGGGCGCACCTGGACGAAGCTGTCGACCGGGATCGGCTCCTGGTCCTTCTGCAGCGAGAGCGTCAGCTCGGCGTACGCGGGTTTCCCGCCCTGGCCCGGCTCCGCCGCGACCTTGGTCACGATGCCGACGCGCGCGCCGCCGATGCGGACCTCGCTGCCCCCCTCGATGAGCTCCGCCGCGTCCGGGACGCGCACCTTGATCTCGTAGGCGGGCACGAACGGCAGGCCCTTGTTGGCGCTGTAGGAGAGGACGAGCCCGATGAGTCCGATCGCGAGGATCATCGACCCGACGAGGATCGGGTTGCTGAAGAGCTCGGTACGGGAGCCGCGGGTTCTCATCGGCCCAGGAGGTACTGGAGGAGGTCGCCGGCGGGGTTCGCGCCGGCCTTGCCGCTGTCGCCGCCGAGCACGCCGCCGAGCGGCGGGAGCTTGATGGGCGGCAGGCCCGGAAGCTGGAGGACCGGCCCGGCCGGGGTGGCGGGGGTCGCCGGACCGCTCTCAGCGGGGGTCGCGGCGGGCGTCG
>JAOPZU010000266.1 GCA_025963955.1 Solirubrobacterales bacterium | reverse complement strand
GGGCTGAACTGGGCGATCGCGCCGCAGCGCAGGTAGTCGCCGAAGGAGAAGCCCCCGGGGATGACGACGGCGTCGACCCCGTGCAGGTCGGCGTCCCGGTGCCAGAGCAGGATGGCCTCGGCGCCGTCCGCGGTCTCGCACGCGGCGACCGCGTCGCGCTCGTCGCAGGAGCCCGGGAACTGCACCACGCCGATCTTCACGCCGGCACCCCGAGGATCTCGAAGTCCTCGATCAGCGGGTTGGCGAGCAGCTTGCGGCACATGGCCTCCAGCTGGGTGGGGTCCTCGACCTCCAGCTCGACGAGCCGGCCGACGCGGACGTTGCTCACCCCCGCGAAGCCAAGAGCGGGCAGTGCCTGCTCGACCGCGACGCCCTGGGGGTCGAGGATGCCGGCCTTCGGCCGGATGAGAACCTGCGCCTTGACGGCCATCAACGTGCTCCTGTCCGCTCGAGCCACGCGGAGAACGGCTCCCCGGTGATTGTCTCGTAAGCCTCGATATAGCGTGCGCGGGTGCCCTCGACGATGTCGTCGGGGACCGGCGGCGCCGGGGGGAGCTTGTCCCACCCGCTCGCCGTCGCCCAGTCGCGCACGTACTGCTTGTCGAACGACGGCTGGCCGCGCCCGACGGTGTACCCCTCCAGCGGCCAGTACCGCGAAGAGTCCGGCGTCAGGACCTCGTCGCCGACGACGAGCCGGCCGTCCCCGTCCAGGCCGAACTCGAACTTCGTGTCGGCGAGGATGACGCCGCGCTCGCGCGCCGTCGCGGCGGCGGCCGCGTAGAGCGCGAGCGACGCGTCGCGCAGGCGCTCCGTCACCTCGCGATCCCCGACCGCAGCGACGGCGGCCTCGAAGTCGATCGCCTCGTCGTGCCCCTCGAGCGCCTTCGAGGACGGGGTGAAGAGCGGTTCAGGCAGCTGCTCGGACTCCTGCAGCCCTGAGGGGAGCTCGATGCCGGAGACCACGCCGCTCGCCTGGTAGTCCTTCCAGCCCGAGCCCGTGATGTAGCCGCGGACGACGCACTCGACCGGCAGCATCTCGAGCTTGCGGACGACGACGGCGCGGCCGCGGAGGTCCTCCGGAACGCGGTCGGTGTAGGAGATGACGTGGTTCGGGACCAGGTCCTTCGTCTGCTCGAACCAGAAGGCGCTGATGCCGGTGAGCACGGCGCCCTTGTCCGGGACGGGCGTCGGGTGGACGGCGTCGTAGGTGGAGATCCGGTCGGACGCGACCATCAACAGCGCGTCCCCGAGGTCGTAGAGCTCGCGCACCTTGCCACGAGCGATCAAGGGCAGGTCGGGGGCGGAACTCATCCCGCCCGATGCTACCCCTCCTAGCAGTCGTCCAGCATCGCGGTGAGGCTGCGCAGGACGTGGATCCCGGCCTCCTGTTCCGCCTCGGACAGGCCGCCGAACATGCGCTCCCAGGCGGCCCGGAACTCCGCGCGCTTGGCGGCGTAGCGGGCCTTTCCCTCGTCCGTGAGCGAGACGGTGACGACGCGCCGGTCGGACGCCGAGCGCTCGCGGACGACGAGCCCCTGCGCTTCCAGCACGTCGAGCATCTGCGTGATGCTGGCGGGCGTCACGTGGGCAGCCGCCGCGATCCGTCCGGCGGGCAGCGGGCCGTGCTCGTCGAGCACCCCGAGGGCCCGGAAGTGCGCCATCGAGAGGACGCCTGGCGGGCGGCCCGAGTCCCGGCCGCGCAGGCGGCGCTCGGCGGCCAGCAGCTCCCGGAAGGCGTCCCCGAGGCCCTCGAGGCCGGACGCCTCGGCGCCCGGCGTGACCTCAGGGGCCGGGGCGCTCATGCGGCCACCTCGATGAGCTCGAGCTCCCGGCGGGCCGAGGACCCGGCGGCGCCGTCCAGCCCGGCGAGCTCGCGCTCGATCCGCGCGCGCCGCTCCACCACGACCAGCACGAGCGCCGGGATGACCGACAGCAGCGTGATGCCGAGGACCCACCAGTAGGTCGTGCCGAAGCCGTCGGCCAGGTCCGCGGGCGTGCGGGCGCCCGCGTTCTGCTGCTGCAGGACGACCGCCAGCACCGCGGTGCCGATCGACCCGCCCACCCGCTGGACGACGTTCAACTGCGGCGTGGCGTCCGGCAGCTGCTCCGGCCGCAGCACCGCGAAGGCCGCGGTCATCGCCGGCATGAAGGCCATGCCGATGCCGAAGCCGCGGACGACGAGGGCGCCGCTGATGGCCAGGTAGGAGGTCGACGCCCCGATGAGGACGAACGGCAGCGTCGCGACCGTGGTGATGAGGACGCCCAGCACGGCGATCCGCCCGCCGCCGAAGCGGTCGGTGAGACGGCCGGAGATGAACATCGCGGCGCCGGCGCCGATGCCCTGCGGAGCGAGCAGCAGACCGGTGTGGACCGCGTCCTCGCCGCGCACGGTCTGGAAGTACAGCGGCATCAGGATCATCGCGCCGAAGAGCGCAGCGCCGAGCGCGAAGGTCGTGGCGGACGCGGCCGCGAAGCCCTTGTTCGCGAACAGCTTCACGTCCAGCAGGGGGTTCGGCACGCGCAGGGCGCGCAGGACGAACACCGCGGTCAGCGCCAGGCCGAGCAGCACCGGGACGACGACGGACGGGCTGCCGAGCGAGGACGCGGTGCCGGCCTCGGCGAGGCCGTAGGTGAGGATCGAGAGACCTGGAGCGAGGATCGCCAGGCCGACGGCGTCCAGGCGCGCGGCGGCGTCGATGTCCTGCTCGCGGTCGGCGGGCAGCAGCTTCAGGCCGAGGGTCACGGCGAGGATGCCGACCGGGACGTTGATGAGGAAGATCCACTGCCAGCCGAAGTGCTGGAGCAGCAGGCCCCCGAAGGCGGGGCCGAGCACGGGCGCGAGGACGGTCGGGACGCCGACGATGCTCATGACGCGGCCCATGTGCTGCGGGCCGGCGGCGCGGGCGAGGATCATCTGGCCGATCGGCAGGGTCATGCCACCGCCGACGCCCTGGATGACGCGGAAGGCGACGAGCGACGGCGTGTTCCAGGCCAGGGCGCAGAGGGCGCTGCCGAGCGTGAAGACGACGAGCGAGGCGAGGTAGAGCCGACGTGCGCCGAAGCGGCGTGAGGCCCAGCCGGTCACGGGTATGACCGCGGCGAGGGCGAGCAGGTAGCCGGTGACGACCCACTGGATGTCGCTCAGCGGGCTGTGGAGGTCCTGGCCGAGCGTGTCGAGCGCGACGTTGACGATCGTCGTGTCGAGCACGGACATGATCGCGCCGAGCACGATGACGACGGCGATCCGCAGCACGGCGGGCTCGAGCCCGGTGCGCGAACCGGTGGAAGTCGTGGAGGTGGAGGAGGTCATGGGAACTTTCGGTGGTGAATACTGCGGTACCGAAAGATTAAGCGCCTAAGCATGTTCGGTCAAGGACCGATGAGTGACATCTCAGGATCGGCGCTGTTAGGCTCCCCGAAGATCCCGACCGCCACGGTCGGCTTTCCCGCCATGACCGCCACCGTCACCGCCAAGAAGAAGTGCTGCAAGGACAAGCCGCGGTGCAAGAAGTGCCCGGTGACCCTGAAGCGCCTCGAGAGCATGGGCTACGCCACGCGGACCGGTCAGCGCACCTACGTCATGGTCGACGTGGTGCCGAAGTCCGCCCTCAAGAAGGCCCGCGCCCGAAGCTGAGCACTCAGGCGACCGCGGGCGCCGGCACCACCCCGCCCGCGCGCTCGACCTCGGCCACTCGCCGCCGGACGAGGTCCGCCACCCGCTCCGCCAAGGCGATCGTCGGGGCGTTCGTGTTGCCGCGCGGCACCGACGGGAAGACCGACGCGTCGACCACCCGGAGCGCCTCGACGCCGTACACGCGGCACTCGGCGTCGACCACCGCGAGGGGATCCTCGCCCATCTTGCAGGTCCCCACCGGGTGGTAGATCGTCTGGGCCGTCGCGCGGATGTGCGCCTCCAGGTCCGCGTCCTCGCTCGAGGCCGGCGCGAGGTGCGGCCCGTCGACGAGCTCCGCCAGCGGGGACTGCGCGACGATCCTCAGCACCTCCCGCAGCCCGGCCACGGCGGAGCGCAGGTCCTGCTCTGCGCCGAAGTAGTTGTGGACGATGAACGGCTTGGTGGTCGGGTCCGGCGAGACGACGGCCACCTGCCCGCGGGCCTGCGGGCGCAGCACGCACGCCGACAGCGAGAAGCCGTGCGCCGGCGGCGGCAAAAGCCCCTCCTGCTCGAACAGCGCGCTCACCAGGTGGAACTGGACGTCGGGCACCTCCATCCCCTCCTCGGTCCGGAAGAAGCCGCCGACCTGCACCCCGTTCGTGCTCAACGGACCGCCACCGCCCATCCACTGCCCGAGCGTCGCGTCGTTCAGCGCGTCCTTCAGCGAGTCCTCGCCCTTGATCGTGAAGGTGACGCCGACGTTCGGGTGGTCGGAGAGGTTCAGGCCGACGCCCGGCAGCTCGGCCACCAGCGGGATCTGGAGCAGCGCGAGCTCCTCCTCCCGGCCGATCCCGGACAGCGTGAGCAGTTGCGGGGAGTTGTAGGCGCCGCCGCAGACGATGACCTCGCGCGCCGCGCGGAACTCGAGGGTGTCGGACAGGCGCAGCCCCTCGACGCCGACGGCCCGCGTGCCCTCGAAGAGCACCTTCGTGACGTGGACGTGCGTCTTCACCGTGAGGTTCGGCCGCTCGGCGACCGGGTGCAGGTAGCACACCGCGGTCGACGCCCGCCGGCCCTCGGGCGTGATCGTCGTCTGGTACCAGCCGACGCCGTCCTGCTCCGGCCCGTTGAAGTCGTCCGTCAGCGGGTGCCCCGCGGCGACCGCCGTCGAGCCACGCCTGCGCCAGCGGGCTAGGGTCCAAGCAGTCGCCGACGCTCAGCGGCCCGTCGCCGCCATGGACCTCGTCGCCGCCGCGCGCGTTGCCCTCGGACCGCTTGAAGTACGGCTCGATGGTGGCCCAGTCCCAGCCCTCGCAGCCCTCGGCGGCCCACTCGTCCCAGTCGCGCCGGTTGCCGCGGATGTAGATCATCGCGTTGATGGCCGAGGACCCGCCGAGCGTCTTCCCGCGCGGGAGGAAGACGCGCCGGTTGTTGCAGCCGGGCTCCCAGCCGCTGCCGTAGTCCCAGTCGTTCTGCGAGCGGAAGAGCGCGGTGAAGGCGGCCGGGATGTGGATGAAGTCGGAGTGGTCCGGCGGGCCGGCCTCGACGAGCAGGACGCTGACGTCCGGGTCCTCGCTCAGCCGGTTCGCCAGCACGCAGCGCGGACCCGGCACCGACGATGACGTAGTCGTACACCTGACGCTCCTCGATCTGGAATCCTGAGCGCCGAGCATCCTCCCGGGTGGGATCGGAAGTCAAGCCGGGTCACGGCCGAGCTGGACCCCGCGCCGCCGGTCAGCCCTGGGCCGGGATCACGTCGTCCAGCCGACCGACGATCTCAGCCGCGTGGCGCGCGTAGTGCGAGGCATCGAACACGTCGTCCACGTCGAGGGCGGCGCAGCGCTCGTCAGCCTCCACGAGCGTCCGCAGCGCGATCCGCTCGTCCCACGCCCGCTGGGCGAGCTCCTGCGCGATGCGGTAGGCGTCGTCGCGGCTGAGCCCCGACCGCACGAGGGCCAGCAGGAGGCGCTGCGAGAAGAGCGCCCCGTGCGTCAGCTCGAGGTTCTCGGCCATCCGGTCCGGGTGGATGACCATGCCCTTCGCGATCCGCAGCGCGACGTGCGTGGCGTAGTGCACCAGGATCGTCGCGTCGGGCAGGACGATGCGCTCGGCGCCCGAGTGGCTGATGTCCCGCTCGTGCCACAAGGCGACGTTCTCGACCGCGGTCTGCGCGTAGCCGCGCAGGACACGGGCCAGGCCGGTGATGCGCTCCGTGTTGATCGGGTTGCGCTTGTGGGGCATCGCGGAGGAGCCCTTCTGCTGGCCGGAGCGGAACGGCTCCTCGACCTCGCGCACCTCGGTGCGCTGCAGGTGGCGGATCTCCGTGGCGAAGCGCTCCAGGCCGGCGCCCGCCAGCGCGATCGCCTGCAGCAGCTCGGCGTGGCGGTCGCGCGGGACGACCTGCGTGGAGACCGGCTCCCCGGCGAGCTCGAGCCGGGCCAGGACCTTCCGCTCGAACTCCGGGGAGGTCGCCGCGTAGGTGCCGACGGCGCCGCTCAGGGCGCCGACCGCGACCTGGGCGAAGGCGCGCTCCAGGCGGTCGGCGTTGCGCGCCGCCTCCATGGCGTAGCCGGCCATCTTGATGCCGAAGGTGGTGGGCTCCGCGTGGACGCCGTGGGTTCGCCCGACGCAGAGCGTGTCCACGTGGGTGCGCGCCTGCGCGGCGAGCGCCTCCGCCAGCTCCCACGCCTGCGGGACGATGACGCGGCCGGCGGCCTGCAGCTGCAGGGCCAGCGCGGTGTCGAGCACGTCGGAGGAGGTCAGGCCGAAGTGGATCCAGCGCCCGGCCTGCTCCCCCGCGCTCGCGCTGAGGACGTCCACGAACGCGGCGACGTCGTGGTCGGTGACGGCCTCGCGGTCCAGGACGGCCTGCACCGTGAAGGTCGCCGCGCGGATCGCCTCCAGGTCCTCCGCGGACGGGCCCTCCATCTCCTCGCACGCGGCGACCTCGACCCGCCGCCACGCCTCGAGCTTCGCGTGGTCGGTCCAGAGGTCGCCGAGTTCCGGCCGGGTGTAGCGCGTGATCACGCCCGGGAGCCTACGACGGCGCGCGCGCGCCCCGTCGTGCGCTCAGACGATGCCGAGGATGCGCACCGCGAGGTGCGCGGCGTTGCGCGTGTTGTCCAGCCCGACCGTCGCGACAGGGACGCCCGGGGGCATCTGGACGATCGACAGGATCGCGTCCAGACCGCCGGCGGCGGACAGCGAGGACGACAGTGGCACGCCGATGACCGGCAGGTCCGTGTGCGCCGCGGCGACCCCCGGCAGCGCGGCGGCCAGGCCCTCGCCGGCGATGATGACCTTCAGCCCGCGGCTGCGGGCCGACGAGCAGTACTCGGCGACGCGCGCCGGGTCGCGATGGGGGGACATGACCTCGATCTCGAAGGAGACCTCCGCCTCCCGCAGGACCCTGCCGGCCTTCTCCATCGCCGGCATGTCGGACGCCGAGCCCATGATGATCCCGACGAGAGGGGCGCCGAAAGGGGCCTCCGGGTCGGGGGCCAGCGCTGCGTCGGTCTGGGCGGAGAGCTGCTGCTCGGTCATGGGTGGCCTGTCAGCCCTGCTGTCGTTCGACGGCGCGCTGCGCGATGTCCGTGCGCAGCTGCCGCCCGTCGAAGGTGATGTGGTCCGCGGCAGCGTACGCCGCCTCGCGGGCCGACGCCGGCCCGTCCCCCAGCGACGTCACGTTCAGGACGCGGCCACCGGCGGTGACGAGGGCGCCGTCCTCCCGCAGCGCGGTGCCCGCGTGGGTCACCTGGACCGCGTCGAGGGCTGGGTGCTCGAGACCGGCGATGACGTCCCCGGCCGCCGAGCGCTCGGGGTAGCCGGCGCCGGCCAGGACGAGCGTCACGGCCCACGCGTCCGCCCACTCCAGCTGCGCGCCGTCCAGGCCGCCGGGCCGGGAGGCCCGCTGCATCAGCTCGAGCAGATCGGAGCGCAGGCGCGGCAGGACGGCCTGCGTCTCCGGGTCCCCGAAGCGGGCGTTGTACTCGATGACCTTCGGGCCCTCCTGCGTCAGCATCAGCCCGGCGTAGAGGACACCGTGGAAGGGCGTGCCGCGGCGGGCGAGCTCGTCGACGATCGGCTGGTGGACGAGCGTCGCGATGCGCTGCGCCTCGGCGGCGTCGATCCCGACGACCGGCGAGTAGGACCCCATGCCGCCGGTGTTGGGCCCGGCGTCGCCGTCAAAGATCCGTTTGTAGTCCTGCGCGGGAGCCAGCGGGATCGCCCGCACGCCGTCGCACAGCGCCAGCAGGGAGAGCTCCTCGCCCGCGAGGAACTCCTCCACCACCACGCGCCCGTCCCCGAACCGCCGGTCCTCGAGGAAGTCGACGAGGGTCGCGCGTGCCGTCGCCTCGTCCTCGGCGTCTACGACGCCCTTGCCGGCGGCCAGACCGTCGTACTTCAGGACGGCGGGGTAGGAGGTGATCGCGGCCATGCCGTCCGCCACGGTGTCGACGGACGTCCAGCCGCCCGTCGGGACCCCGGCCGCGGCCATCACCTCCTTCGCGTGCTGCTTGGAGGCCTCGAGCCGCGCTGCCGCCGCGGAGGGCCCGAACGCGGCGACCCCCACCGCCTGCAGCGCGTCCACGAGCCCCGCGACCAGCGGCGCCTCGGGACCGACGACGACGAGGTCGACCGCCTCGGCCTGCGCGGCGGCGACGAGCCCCTCGACGTCGGTGACCGCGATCGGCAGCAGCCGCGCCTCCGCGGCGATGCCCGGGTTGCCGGGCGCGCAGAGCAGCTCAGGGGACTGCGGCGAGCGGGCGAGCGCGCGGACGATCGCGTGCTCGCGACCGCCGCCGCCGACGACGAGGACCTTCACGGGGGTCAGTGTGTCTCCGTCGCTCAGAGCGAGGCGATGAACTCATCGACCGGGATGGCCGACAGCGTCTCGTAGCGCACGGTGCCGCGGGAGCCCAGCTCGAGCGAGACGCGCGCCATCGTCGCCTCGTCCGGCGCCTCCACGACGTTGATGAAGTCGAAGCGGCCCAGGGTGGCCCACTGCGCCTTCACCGTGGCCCCGAGCTGCTCGATCTCGCTGTTGACCTCGCGAATGCGGGCGGGGTTGTTCTTGATCGTCTGCACGCCCTCAGGGGTGAGGGTCGAGAGCATGATGTAGGTGGGCATGGGTTCTCCAGTGGGTTCGACCGCGTGTACCTGCGCGTTCTACCATCCCTCGACCATGAGGTCCCGCTTGATCGTGTTCCTGCCGGTGCTGGTCCTCCTGGGGACGGTCCCGTCGGCGGCGTCCGCGGCGAGCATCGCGGTCGACCGGGCCTGCTACGCGGACCCCGGCCAGCGGAAGGACACCGTACGGCTGACGGGCGCCGGCTTCACCCCGAGCGCGCAGTACCAGGTGACCCTCGACGGCCAGCCGCTGACCGGCGGCACCGGGACCACCGACGCGGCGGGCAACCTGAGCGGCTCGTTCACGGCCCCGCAACTGGCGGCCGGCGTGCACGAGCACGCGTACACCCTCGGGGTGCAGGAGGGGCCGAACGCCCCGAGCGCGCGCTTCACCGTCTCCACGCTGCTCGCGGACTTCACCCCGCCGTCGGGCGACCCGAAGACGCTCCGCGTCCGCTTCAGCGTGTTCGGGTTCGGCCTGTCCGGGATCGCCGCGCCGGCCGTGTACGTGCACTACGTGCGCCCGGACACGGGCAGGGTCCAGCAGACCATCCGCCTCGGGACGGGGACCGGCGCCTGCGGCTCGGTCCGCCAGACGAAGAAGCGCCGGCTGTTCCCGTTCGCTGCCCGCAAGGGCACGTGGCGGCTGCAGTTCGACTCCTCGCGGACCTACCGGAAGGGGACGAGCAAGAGCCCGTTCCTGTTCTTCGCGGTCGCGGTCAAGGTGCGCGGGGACTAGGCCGCGGGCAGCCGGTCGGGCGCGGCGATCTTCGCCAGCGTGAGCTCGCCGTCGGCGGCGTTCGCCTCCACGACGTCCCCGTCCGCGAAGCGCCCCTCGAGGATGGCGAGCGCGAGCGGGTCGACCAGCCGCTTCTGGATCGTGCGCTTGAGCGGGCGGGCCCCGTAGGTGGGGTCGTAGCCGAGGTCGCCCAGGAGCGTCCTCTCCTCGTCGGTGAGCGTGACGTCGATGCCGCGCTCGCGCACCCGGGCGACCAGCCGGGCGACCTGCAGGTCGACGATCGTCGCGATCTGCTCGCGGGAGAGCGAGGCGAACTCGACGATGTCGTCCAGGCGGTTGATGAACTCCGGCTTGAACGTGCGCTCGACCGCGGCCTGGTAGCCGTCGACGGCCCCTGCCCCGACGTTCGAGGTCATGATGAGCACGACGTTCTTGAAGTCGACGGTGCGACCCTGGCCGTCCGTCAGGCGCCCGTCGTCCATCACCTGCAGCAGGGTGTTGAAGACGTCCGGGTGGGCCTTCTCCATCTCGTCGAGCAGGACCACGCCGTACGGCCGGCGGCGGACCGCCTCCGTCAGCTGGCCGCCCTCCTCGTAGCCGACGTAGCCGGGAGGCGCACCGACGAGCCGCGCGACGGAGTGCTTCTCGCCGTACTCGGACATGTCGATGCGGACCATCGCGTCCTGGCTGTCGAACATGAACTCCGCGAGGGCGCGGGCGAGCTCGGTCTTGCCGACGCCCGTCGGGCCGAGGAAGAGGAAGGAGCCGATCGGGCGATCCGGGTCCGAGAGGCCGGCGCGGGCACGGCGCAGCGCGGAGCTGACGGCGGCCACGGCCTCCTCCTGGCCGACGACCCGGCGGTGCAGCCGGTCCTCCATGTGGACGAGCTTCTCCACCTCCCCCTCGAGCATCCGGGCGACCGGGATGCCGGTCCAGCGGGCGACGATCGCGGCGATGTCCTCGGCCTCGACGACCTCCTTCAGGTAGCCCGCCTCGCCGTTCGTGCGCTCCTCGGCCTTGGCCAGCTCGGCCTGGAGGTCGGGGATGACGCCGTAGCGCAGCTCGGCCGCGCGCTGCAGGTCCGCGTCCCGCTGGGCCCGCTCGATCTCGGCGTTCGCGGCCTCCAGGCGCTTCTTGACGTCGGCGACGCCCTCGATGGAGTCCTTCTCGCGCTGCCAGTCGGCGCGCATCGCGGCCGCCTTCTCGGCGAGCTCGGCCCGCTCACGGTCGAGCGCCTCGCGGCGCTGCAGCGACGCGTCGTCCGACTCGCGGGCGATCGAGGCGAGCTCGATGTCGAGCTGCATGATGCGACGCTCGACCTCGTCGATCTCCACCGGAACGGAGTCGATCTCGATGCGCAGGCCGGCGGAGGCCTCGTCGATCAGGTCGATGGCCTTGTCCGGCAGGAAGCGGTCGGCGATGTAGCGATGGCTGAGGGTCGCGGCGGCGATGAGCGCAGCGTCCTGGATGTCGACCCCGTGGTGGGTCTCGTAGCGCTCCTTGAGCCCGCGGAGGATGGCGATGGTGTCCTCGACGGACGGCTCGGCGACGACCACGGGCTGGAAGCGCCGCTCCAGGGCCGGGTCCTTCTCGATGTGCTTGCGGTACTCGTCGAGCGTGGTGGCGCCGACGGCGCGCAGTTCCCCGCGGGCGAGCATCGGCTTCAGCAGGTTCGCGGCGTCGACCGCGCCCTCCGCCCCGCCGGCGCCAACGATCGTGTGCAGCTCGTCGATGAAGAGGATGACCTGCCCGGCCGCGTCCTTGACCTCCTTCAGGACGGCCTTCAGCCGCTCCTCGAACTCGCCGCGGTACTTCGCGCCGGCGATCAGGCCGCCGACGTCGAGCGACACCACGCGGCGCTCCCGCAGGCTCTCGGGCACGTCGCCGGAGACGATGCGCTGGGCGAGGCCCTCGGCGATGGCGGTCTTGCCGACGCCGGGCTCGCCGATGAGGACCGGGTTGTTCTTCGTGCGCCGGGAGAGGACCTGGATGACCCGCCGGATCTCCTCGTCGCGGCCGATGACCGGGTCCAGCTTGCCCTCGGCGGCCGCCGCCGTGAGGTCCACGCCGAACTTCTCCAGCGCCTGCAGCGTGTCCTCCGGATTCTGCCCGGTGACGCGGTTGGAGCCGCGGACCTCCGCGAGCGCCGTCAGCAGGTTCGCCTTCGTGACCCCCGCCGCGCGCAACGCGTCGCCCGCCTTCGAGTTGTGCCCGGAGAGCGAGAGCAGCAGGTGCTCGGTGGAGATGTACTCGTCCTTGAGCTCGCGCATCTCGTGCTCGGAGGCGCGGATGACCTGCAGGAGCTCGGACGCCGTTCCGGCGACCTCGTTCCCGCCTGCCGTCATCTTCGGCAGGCTCTCCAGCGCGCCGTTCAGCGACGAGCGGATCGCGGCGGTGTCCGCGCCGAGCTTCCCCAGCACGGGAGCGACGATGCCGCCGTCCTGCTCGAGCAGGACCGCGAGCAGGTGCTCGGGGGTCACCTGGGGGTTCCGGCGGTTCTCCGCCAGCGTGGTAGCGGCCTGGAGGGCCTCTTGGGTCTTGATGGTGAAGCGATCGGCGTTCATGGCGTATCTCAGTGTACTCGACTAAGATTTCCTGTCAAGACGACACCGTGATCAAGCGGGTGCC
>JAOPZU010000249.1 GCA_025963955.1 Solirubrobacterales bacterium | reverse complement strand
GACCACGCGCGAGCAGCCCGAGGGCCCCGAGCAGGAACGGCACCCGCACGTGCTGCGGCTTCCAGAACCAGCCGCCGCCGGCGTAGGAGGAGCGGATCTGCGGGTGCCGGCGCGTCAGGTAGGGCAGGTGCTGCCAGCGCCAGGACTCGCGCGCGCGGGCCGGCAGCGAGGCGGGCTCAACGCAGTGGTGGGTCAGCATCGCCGGGACCGCGACCATCGGCGTCCCGGCGGCGCGGGCCCGCCAGGCGAGGTCGGTGTCCTCCCCCGCGGCGACCGGCAGCGCCTCGTCGAAGCCGCCGCACGTCTCGAGCACGGCACGCGGGTAGGCGATGTTGCAGGTCTGGGCCCAGAGCGACGGCTCGCCGCCCGGCAGCTCGACGACCTGCGTGCGGGCGTGGGGCGCGTGGAGCTTGACGACGAGCTCGTCCGGGTCGACGCTCGTCGGGCCCTGCACGATCGCGTCGGGGTGCGCGGCGACGGCGGCCAGCGCGGCCGCGATCCAGCCGCAGGGTGGCCGGCAGTCGTCGTCGGTGAACAGGACGTGCGCGGCGCGCGCCTGGCGCCAGGCGGCGTTGCGCTTCTGGGCCGGGCCCGCGGAGCCGGGCGGGAAGGCGAGCGCGCGCAGGGTCCCGCGGACGGCGAGCGGATGGGCCGCCAACAGCGCGTCCGTCTGGGGCCCGCGCGAGTCGTGCGCGACGAGCACCTCGAACGACCCCGCGGGCGCCGTCTGCTCCGCCAGGGCGTTGAGCAGCCAGCGCAGGCGCAGCGGCCGGTCGTGCGAGGGGACGACGACCGCGATCAGGGGGGTGTCCGCAGGACTCACGGCGTGAGCACCCCGGGGTGCGCGCGGTACCACGCGAGCGTGCGCTCCAGGCCCTCGCGAAGCCCCACGCGCGGCGTCCACCCGGTGGCGGCCTGCAGCTTGAAGCAGTCCAGGTCCAGCCGGTCGACGAGCGGCGCCGGCACCGGCGCCCCGCGGACGTCCGGCGCGAGCTCGACGCCGGCGAGCTCCCGCACGACCTCGGCGAGCTCCTGCACGCTGTGCTCACGATCACCGCCCGCGTTGAACGCCTCGCCGGCGAGGCCTGCGTCCAGCCCGTCGGCGACCGCGAGGTAGGCGGCGACCGCGTCCTCCACGTACAGGTGCCGCCGCCGTGGGCTGCCGTCGGTGTGGATGACGGGCGGGCGGCCGCACAGCGCGGCGCCGATCAGCTCGGGGACCAGCCGTGAGTGGTTGCGGTCACCGCCGCCGTAGACGTTCGTCGTGCGGACCACGGCGACCGGCACGGCGTCGAAGGCCGCCGAGCGGGCCAGCAGGTCGGCCGCGACCTTGGAGGCGTCGTAGACCGCGCGGCCCAGTAGCGGCAGCTCCTCGGTGAGCCGCGTCTGCGGCGCGGCCCCGTAGACGCGGTCGGTGGAGGCCACGACGGCGCGCTCCACCCCGTGGAGGCGGCAGGCCTCCAGCACGGTCCAGGTCCCGCGGACGTTCACCTCGAAGGTGCCGGCCGGGTCGGCGGCCGCCGCCGCGCCCGTGGACCGCGCGGCCAGGTGGAAGACCGAGTCGACCCCGTGCTCGTCCAGCGCACGGCGCAGGGGCTCCACGCCCCCGGTGAGATCGCCGGTGACCGTGCTCACGCGCCCGTCGGGCGCGCGGCCCGCCTGCGGGCGCTCCAGGACGAGCACCGCCACGTCCCGGGCCAGCAGCGCGTCCACGAGCCAGGAGCCGACCAGGCCCCGCGCGCCGGTGACGAAGGCGGTCCGCATGGGGTCCGGGTCAGGCGCTCCGGCGCGAGCGCAGCCCGACGTACCAGCCGGTCATGAAGCTCGAGGACGGCGGTCGCAGGAAGCCGATGCGCTCCACGGACGTGAAGCCCGCAACCCACGGCCACGCCTTCAGCAGGCTCAGGTTCGCGAGCATCCAGTTGAAGTCGCTGCGCAGCGGCTGGAAGTCGCCCGTCGGCCGGCGCGGCGCCAGCAGCGTGTTGCGCAGCGAGAAGTGCTCCATCTGGATCAGCACACCGCCGGGCTTCAGGCAGGCGTGCAGGGCCTCCAGCGCCCGCACGGGGTCCCGGAGGTGCACCATGATCGCGCCGGCGAAGATCGTGTCGACCGGGCCGCCGATCTTCTCCGGCGTCACGTCGTACACGTCGGTGACCACGCGCTCGACCGACGAGCCGAGCGCCTCGTGCGCGATCGCGAAGCCACGACCGAGCTGCATGTCCCACTCGGCGGCGATCTGTCGCAGACGCGGGCGGTTCAGCGGCGGCCACTGCGCGTGGTCGAGCTGCTCCACGTCGATCGCGACCGTCTCGGCGCCGCGGCGCTCGAGCTCGAACGCCCAGAAGCCGTCGAACGTCCCCACGTCCAGGGCCCGCGTCCCGTCGAGCCGGTCCGGCAGCAGCTTCGGGGCGCTCGTGCGCAGGTCCACCTGCCCCGGGGTGGTGATCCCGCCGGGCAGCGCGATCGTGTGGTACCAGCCCTCGTTCGCGGCGACGCGGGCGCGCAGGTCGTCCGCCGCCATCAGGCCCACAGCTTCCACGGCGGCGCGCCCGACGCCCAGAGGTCGTTGAGCGTGACCGCGTCCTTGTAGGTGTCCATGCAGTCCCAGAACCCGGTGTGGCGGAAGGCCCGCAGCTGACGGTCGGTGGCCAGCGCCTCCAGCGGCTGGCGTTCCAGCACCGAGGAGGCGGACAGGTAGTCGAGGGCGCCGGGCTCCAGGACGAAGAAGCCGCCGTTGATCCAGTGGTCCGAGCGCGGCTTCTCGCGGAAGCCGGTGACCGTCCCGTCCTCGGCCAGCTCCGTGACGCCGAACTGCAGCTCTGGCCGCACGACGGTCATCGTGGCGAGAGCGCCGTGGTCCTCGTGGGCCTGGGTCAGCGCGCGGAGATCGACGTCGGCGACACCGTCCGCGTAGGTGGCCCAGAAGCGCTGCGCGCGCAGCCGGTGCGCGACGGCGTGGATGCGGCCGCCGGTCGGGGTGTCCAGGCCCGTGTCGACGCACTCCACGGTGACGCCCGCGGGCCACGTGGTCCGTTCCGCGAAGGTGGCGATCTGCTCGCCCTTGTAGCCCGTGAGCAGGACGAACTCGCGGAATCCCTGCACGGCGTAGAGCTGCACGACGTGCCAGACGATCGGCCGCCCGCCGATCTCCACCAGCGGCTTGGGGATGTCGGCGGTCTTCTCCTGCAGGCGCGTGCCCCGGCCGCCGCAGAGGATGACGACAGGTCCACGGTGCATTCGCGTCGCAGCGTATCCGGACGACGGCCGGACGGGCCCCCCGCGTAGGCTTGCGGGCGATGTCGATCGCCGAACGCGCCGCCGCCCACGGCTGGTACCACGTCCTCGAGCTCGAGCCCGGTGTGGTCACCCCCGGGATGTTCGACCTGCGCGGATCCGAGCACCATTACCACCTGCCCGAGGACATGACGGGCATGCGCGCCCTGGAGGTCGGGACCTGGGACGGGTTCTGGGCCTTCGAGATGGAGCGGCGCGGCGCGACCGTCGTCGCCATCGACCTGGACGACGAGCGCGAGCTCGACTGGCCGCCCCGCCGGCGCCCCACCGAATGGCCGGACAACCCGCGCGGCGTCGGCTTCGCGCTGGCCAGCGAGGTCTACGGCTCCCGGGTCGAGCGCGTCATCTGCTCGGTCTACGACATGACCCCGGAGAAGCTCGGCGGGCAGTTCGACCTCGTCTTCTGCGGCTCGGTCCTCATCCACCTGCGCGACCAGCTGCTGGCGCTGCAGCGGATCGCGGAGCTGACGAAGCCGGGCGGGACGTTCGTCAGCGCCGAGGAGTACGACCCGTGGCTCTCGCGGCTGCCCGTCGCCCTCTCCCGCTACCACGCCGACCGTGACGCCGCGGTCGTCTTCTGGATGCCGTCCGTGCGCACGTGGAAGGCGATGATGTGGACCGCGGGCTTCGACACCGTGGTCGAGAAGGAGCGCTTCAAGATGCAGGCCACGGGCGACTTCAGCGTGCGCCACGTCGTGCTCCACGGCACGAAGAACCGCTAGGGCGCGGATGGCGGAGGGCCTGCCCGATCCGGTCGTCCCGGCGGACGCGTACGACGAGGCCTACTACCGCGAGTGGGCGATGGGCTACGCGGAGTACAACGCGGACCCGGGCGCCCCGATCCACGGCACCTACGCCTACGCACTGCAGCGGGCGCGACTGGCGGCGGGCGAGACGCTCGTCGACGTGGGGACCGGCCGCGGCGAGCTGCTGGCGCTGGCGATGCAGTCGGGCGCGGCGCGCGCCGTCGGCCTGGAGTACTCCGAGGCGGCCGTCGCCCTGGCCCGGCAGACCGTCGCCGCCCACGGCGTGGGGGCCGAGGTCCTGCTCGCGGACGCGCGGGCCGTCCCGCTGCCGGACGCGACCGCCGACCTGGTGACGATGCTCGACGTCGTGGAGCACCTGTCCCCCGAGGAGCTCCACCGGGCCCTGGGCGAGGCGCGCCGGATCCTCAAGCCCGGGGGCCGTCTGCTCGCGCACACCTTCCCCAACCGCCTGGTCTACGACGTCACCTACCGGCTGCAGCGCCTGGCGGTCCCGGGGCGCGCGCGGCGCTGGCCGAAGGAGCCGCGCGGGGAGGTCGAGAAGTCGATGCACGTCAACGAGCAGACGCGCGGCTCGTTGGCGCGGGCGCTCAGGGACGCGGGCTTCGGGCAGGTCGAGGTCGCCTTCGGGGAGCTGATCCTCGACCAGATCGTACCGCTGGAGGACGCGCGGGCGCGCACCCTCGTGCACCGCCTGGCGGCGCACCGTCTCACGCGGCCCCTCGGCCGCGCGGACCTCTGGGCCTCCGGCCTCGCCTGAGCGGGGTCCCTCCCGCTCCGGGTCTCTCCCGCCCGATCCCCTGGTGCTGGAGTAGCGGCCGGGAACTGCGGCGGGCCGCGGCTCCGGACACGTAGGATCCCGGCCGATGCGCGCCTCCCGTCCCGCCCGCCTGCTCTCCGCGCTGCTCGCCTGGGGCCTGCTCCTCGTGCTCCTCGTTCCCGTGGTCTCCCCCGCCGCCGGGCAGGGCCTGCTGCCGGGCCTGTTCCCTCCCGCCCAGACCACGACGTCGAGCGACCCGACCACGACCGCGCCGACCCCCACGCCCACGCCCACGCCGGCGCCGGCGCCGGCCGACCCGAGCTCCCCGACCAACCAGCCGTGCTTCGGCGCGGCGTCCGTGGACCCGAACAGGCCGTGCGACAACCCCGGCCTCGCGCTGAGCGTCTACCCGGCGCCGGCGAACGCCCGTGCCGCCCAGCGCTCCGAACGCTGCCAGTACCGCGAGTCGGCCGCCGCCGGGCTGCTGGACGTCTGCTTCTTCGGGGCGCCCCCGGAGAACGCGACGAGGACGGTCGCGCTGCTCGGCGACAGCCACGCCGCCCACTGGCGCAGCGCGCTCGACGCCGTGCTGGCCGCACACCGGTGGCGCGCGATCTCGATCCAGCGCGCCGGATGCCCGTTGACGCTCGCGCACCCGAACCTGCCCGGCGAGGACCGGCAGAAGGGCTGCATGGACTGGAACCGCGCGGTGCAGGCGTGGATGGCCGCCCACCCCGAGATCGACGTCGTCTTCACCTCCCAGCACCGCGGCACCGTCATCCCGCCCGAGGACCAGGCGCCGGGTGTCGCCCGGCGGGCCGGGTACGTCGCCGCCTGGCTCGGGCTGCTCGGCAGGAACGTCCGCCACATCGTCGTGATCCGCGACACGCCGCGGATCGCCGGAACGACGCTCCCGTGCGTCGAGCAGGCCGTGGCCGCGCGCCGCCCCCCGGGCCCGGCGTGCGCGCTGAAGAGCAGCTTCGCGCTGCGCAGCGATCCGGCGGTCGACGCCGCCAAGGAGTTCGCCTCCCCGCAGGTGCAGGTGGCTGACCTCGCGACGTTCTTCTGCCGCCGCAGGATGTGCCCGCCGGTCACCGGCGGCGCCCTGGTGCTGCGCGACGTCTCGCACATGACCACCGCCTACAGCCGGACGCTGGGGCCGTACCTGCTTCAGCGCGTGGACGTGCTGATGCGCAGCTGGGGCGCGGACGCGTCCCCGCCGGCGCCGTCAGTCGCGCCGGCGGCGCGGCGGGCGGGCGCCCAGTAGGCGGACGACCCGGCTGCGCGCGGCCTCCAGCGGCCCACCCGCCGGAATCGCGCCGCGGTACAGCAGCAGGTGCGAGCGCCCGGCGTGAAAGCGGCGGTAGCGGATCAGGCCGCGCGCGGTGACGTGGTCGAGCAGGTCCCTCAGCGGCAGCTCGTGGTGGAGCGCGGTCTCCCCCGGCTCGGGCTCCAGCAGGTTGACGAGGACCAGCCCCGCCGCCGCCTCCATCGACGCGAGCAGCGCGAACGGATCCTCCACGTGCTCCAGCACGTCGAAGGCGTAGGCCAGGTCGTGCCCGGCCGGGAGGGCGTCCCGGTCAAGGTCCACGATCCGGGCGCGGGCCGCGACGTCCGCCGACAGCGCCGCGAGGCGGGTGCGCAGGTACGCCACGCTCGGGTTGTCGAAGTCCGCGAAGGTCACCGCGTGACCGCCCCGCATCAGGGCCAGGCCGTCGGCGCCGATGCCGCAGCCGACGTCCAGCACCCGCCCACCGGACGGGAACAGCTCGTCGATCCACGCCCGGTAGGGGTCCTTCGTGCCGGTCATCGCGAAGGCCGTGAGGTTGTACAGGTACCCCTGGGAGCGGCGGTAGAGCGCCTGCTCGTCCCCCAGCTCGGCGAGCTCGTCCTCCAGCTGCGCCTCGTAGTGGACCAGGCGCTGGTGGTCGTACTCCGCCCCCAGGTACGCGCGCAGCGCGGCGGCCTCGGAGTCGGGGTCGATGACGGATCGCAGGACGCTCACGGCTGGGTAGGGTGTCGTCCCTATGGCGCTCGCAGTGGAAGAGATCCGGGAGCGCGTCGGGTCGCGGCAGCAGTGGTACCACACCCTGGAGCTCGCGCCCGGGGTGGTGACCCCCGGCTGGTTCGACCTGCGGACGGTCGCGCCGCAGGTGCTGCCGGTGTCGCTCGCCGGCAAGCGCTGCCTGGACGTGGGGACCTTCGACGGGTTCTGGGCCTTCGAGATGGAGCGCCGCGGCGCTTCGGAGGTGGTGGCGGTCGACATCGTCGACCCGCGCGCCTGGGACTGGCCGATCACCGCGGGCGACGAGCTCGTGCAGATCCTCGAGGACCGCAAGCAGGGCGGCGCGGGCTTCCCGATCGCGCGGGACGCCTTCGACTCGGCCGTCGACTACCGCGAGTGCTCGGTCTACGACCTCGACGAGGCGGCGGTCGGCCGGTTCGACTTCGTCTTCATGGGCTCGCTGCTGCTGCACCTGCGCGACCCGATCCGGGCGCTGGAGTCCCTGCGCGGGGTCTGCGCGGCCGACGGCATCGTCTGCACGATGGACGCGATCGACCCGACGATGTCGCTGCTCTTCCCGCGGCGGGCGATGGCGACCTTCGACGGCGACGGCCGCCCGTGGTGGTGGATGCCGAACCTCGCCGCGTACGAGCGCATGGTCCGCTCCGCCGGCCTGGAGCCGCTGGCCAAGCCGGCGCCCGTGCGGCTGCCGCGCGGCGGCGGTCACCCGGTCGTCAAGCCCTCGCGCAAGGTCCTGATGAACCGCGAAGGCCGCCGCCTGCTCGCGGCCACGCGCAAGGGCGACCCGCAGGCGTGGATCCACTCCCGCCCGGTGGCGCTCTGATGGCGCCGAAGGTGCTGGACGCGCTGAAGCGCCGGCTGGGCGGCGCGACAGAGACCGGGGCGGCTCCCGGCGGGCCGTGGCGCCCGCCGCTCGTCGACCTGAAGCTGCGCACGATCGACGCGGCCTTCGCACTGGAGGACGTGGACTCGGTCGCCGACCTCGGCGGCGTCTGGGCGGTCGAGGCCGGCTACAGCTTCCACGCGCTCGAGCAGCACACGCCGCGGCGCGCGGTCCTCGTCGACGACGACATCACCCCGGGCGTGCGCGAGCGGGCGGCCGCCTTCCCGCAGTTCGAGCTGCTGGAGCAGAACTTCGGCCTGGAGCGCACTCCGGGCGACGTCGGCGACATCGGCGTGGTCCTGCTCTTCGACGTGCTGCTGCACCAGGTGAACCCGGACTGGGACGAGATCCTGCGCCGCTACGCCCCGCACGCCCGGGCCTTCGCGATCGTCAACCCCATGTGGTCGCCGCCGGTCCCGGTGCCCGGTCACGAGACCGGGACCGTCCGCCTGCTCGACCTCGGCGAGGAGCGCTACCGCGCCGCCGTGCCCCCGCAGGACAACATCGACGGGCTCTTCGACCGCTTGGACGAGGTCAACGCCAAGCGCGGTCGTCCGTGGCGGGACGTCCACGACGTGTGGCAATGGGGCATCACCGACGCCGATCTGCGCGCCACCATGGCCGACCTGGGCTTCGCGGTCGCGTTCGCCGAGCAGCACGGCCGCTGGCGCGGGCTGGCCGACTTCGAGGACTGCGCGTACGTCTTCCACCGCGCCTGAGGGCGGGATGCGCGCGGTCCCCGCGGTCTCCGTCGTCATCCCGACCTACCGCCGGGCCGCGGTGCTCGCGCGGACGCTCGACCACCTGGAGGGCCAGGCCGACGCGGCGCTCGAGGTGCTCGTCGTCGACGACGCGGACGCGGACGACGTGGACGCGGTCGCGCGCGCGGTCCGATCGCACCAGCGGCCCTACGCGGTGCGCGTGCTGCACCGGCACGCCCCGGGCGTCG
>JAOPZU010000240.1 GCA_025963955.1 Solirubrobacterales bacterium | reverse complement strand
GAGCAGAGCAGCGAGCAGATAGTCGAGCTGGGCCAGGGCACCGGACCCCTGAGGGGCGTGAAGGTCGTCGAGATCGCCGGCATCGGACCCGGCCCGCACGCGTGCATGATCCTGGCCGACCTCGGCGCCGACGTCATCCGCGTCGAGCGACCGGGCGGGCAGGCACTTGCCGGTGGCAAGACGATGCTGCTCAACCGTGGGCGGCCGAGCGTGGCCCTCGACCTGAAGAACCCCGAGGCACGCCAGGTGGTCCTCGACCTCGTCAAGGACGCCGATGTCGTCATCGAGGGCATGCGGCCCGGTGTCACCGAGCGGCTCGGCCTCGGCCCCGACGACTCCCTGGCCGTCAACACCCGGAACGTCTACGGCCGGATGACCGGCTGGGGCCAGACCGGTCCGCTCGCGCTGGCCGCGGTGCACGACATGAACTACATCGCCATCACCGGCGCGCTCTTCGGCCTCGGCCAGGACAAGGCGCGGCCGCACTTCCCGGCCAACCTGGTCGGCGACTTCGGCGGCGGGTCGACGTACCTGGTGATCGGCATCCTCGCCGCGCTCCTCGAGTCGAAGATCTCCGGTCAGGGTCAGGTGATCGACGCCGCCATCGTCGACGGCACCGCGCACCTCAACGCGATGACCAGCGCGTTCGCAGCCAGCGGGGGCTACCGGGAGGAGCGCGCCGCCAACCTGCTCGACGGTGGCGTCCCGTTCTACGACATCTACGAGACCTCCGACGCCAAGCACATGAGCGTGGGCTCGCTGGAGCCGCAGTTCTTCGACGCCCTCGTCACGATCCTCGGCATCAAGGACACCTGCCCCGGCCAGGCCGACCTCGACCGGTACGACGAGATGCGCGCCGTTCTCACCGCTCAGTTCGCGAGCAGGACCCAGGCGGAGTGGATCGAGGTCTTCGAGGGCACCGATGCCTGCGTCGCCGGGATCGTGCCGATCAGCGAGGCCGTCCGGCACCCGCACCTGGTCGCCCGCGGCACGTTCGTGGAGAGGGACGGGTTGACCCAGCCCGTCCCTGCCCCCCGCTTCTCCCGCACCGAGGCGACCCTGACGACCCCGCCGCCCGGCTCGGGCGAGCACACCCGCGCAGCCCTCACCGCCTGGGGGATAGCCGACGTCGAGGGCCTGCTCGAGCGGGGCGTCGCCGTCCAGGTCTGACGCCGCCGCGGGGGGTAGTTCGTTACCGAGTCAGGCTAAGACGCGTCTTGATGGCTGACCCAGTAGCGAACTACCCGCGATCGCAGGAACCGCCCAACGACCCCGCCTGTTGAACATCCGTCAATAAGGCTCTACCGTTTCCCCATGAGCACCCCCGAGCACGTCGACGTCCTCATCGTCGGAGCCGGCCTGAGCGGCATCGGCGCCGCCTGCCAGCTCAAGACCGGCCACCCCGACCGCACGATCGCGCTGCTCGAGGCGCGCGAGGCCAGCGGTGGCACGTGGGACCTGTTCCGCTACCCCGGCATCCGCTCGGACTCCGACATGTTCACGTTCGGCTACAAGTGGCGTCCGTGGCCCAGCGACAAGGCCCTCGCCGACGGCGAGATGATCCTCGGCTACGTGCGCACGGTCGCCGAGGAGTACGGCGTCGACAAGCTGATCCGCTACCGCTACCGGGTGACGGCCGCCAGCTGGAGCAGCGAGACGTCCCGCTGGACCGTGACGATCGACCACGACGGTGCCGAGCTCACCATGACCGCGGGGTTCCTGTGGGGCGCCACCGGCTACTACGACTACGACGAGGGTCACGCCCCCGTCTTCCCGGGTCGCGAGGAGTTCGAGGCCGCCGGCGGCCAGGTGATCTCCCCGCAGTTCTGGCCCGAGGACCTCGACTACGCCGACAAGAAGGTCGTCGTCATCGGCTCGGGCGCGACCGCCGTCACCCTGGTGCCGTCGATGGCACCGACCGCCGGGCACGTCACGATGCTGCAGCGCACGCCGACCTACATCCTTCCCCAGCCGGGCACCGACTCGTGGGCCACGGCGCTGCGCCGTCTGCCCCAGAAGGTCGTCTATCCCATCGTGCGCACCAAGAACATCGCGCGACTGGTCAGCAGCTACCAGCTCGCCCGACGCTTCCCGGGCCCGATGAAGAAGATCGTCCGCAACCTCACCGAGCGTCAGCTGCCCGAGGGCATGTCGTACGACGAGCACTTCCAGCCGCCGTACGACGTGTGGGACCAGCGCCTGTGCGTCGTGCCCGACAGCGACCTCTTCCGCACCCTGCGCTCCGGGAAGGCCGACGTCGTCACCGACACGATCGACACCTTCACCGACACCGGCATCCGCCTGTCGTCAGGCAGGGAGCTCGAGGCCGACATCATCATCAGCGCGACCGGCCTCAAGCTCAAGCTGTTCGGCGGCATGGCGGTCAGCGTCGACGGGAAGCCGTTCGTGCCCAGCGAGACGATGACCTACAAGGGGCTCATGGTCAGCGGCCTGCCCAACTTCATCTTCACCATCGGCTACACCAACGCCTCCTGGACGCTCAAGGCCGACCTCGTCGGCGAGTACGCCGTGCGCCTGATGAAGCACATGGACAAGCGGGGCGTGACCTCCGTCGTGCCGGTCAAGGACGCGTCCGTCGGCGAGCGGCCCTTCATGGACCTCGCCTCCGGCTATGTCCTGCGTGCCCTCGACGGACTGCCCCGCCAGGGTGACCGGGCGCCATGGGCGCTGCGCCAGAACTACTACGTCGACGTGCGCGTCATCCGCACCGGCAAG
>JAOPZU010000236.1 GCA_025963955.1 Solirubrobacterales bacterium | reverse complement strand
CGATCGCCGACCCGAAGCTGTCCGCCGTCCCCGACGCGGCCGCCGCGTAGGCCACGATCCGCGATGGCACGGCACGGAGGAGGCGGACGCCGGCGCGGGGGGCACGGCGGGGGCGACCACGACGGCGGCGACGAGCGCTGGCTGCTGTCCTACGCCGACATGATGACGCTGCTCGTCGCGCTCTTCATGGTCCTGTTCTCGATCTCCTCGGTCAACAAGTCCAAGCTCGAGGGGCTGCAGAAGTCGCTCAAGGACGCGTTCTCCGGCAAGGTCCTCCCGGGCGGCGAGGCCATCATGGAGGCCGGCGGCGCGCCGACCGACCGCCGCGTCATCGCGCCACCGCAGACCACGCCGCCGCAGCCGCAGATGGGCGGCGCCACCGCCGGCATGAGCCAGGCGCAGCGCGACGCCGCCCAGCAGGCGGAGGCCAGGGACTTCAGCAAGCTCAAGGCCCGGCTGGACGCGTTCGCCAGGCAGGCCGGCATCGCCGGGCAGGTCTCCACGCGCATCACGCGCGACGGTCTGCACATCCGCATCCTCACGGACAAGCTGCTGTTCGACTCCGGGTCGGCGACGCCGAAGGACGGCAGCCTCCCGCTGCTGGCCAAGGTCGGCTCGATGCTCGCCGCCGAGCGCACCCACGCCGTCATGGTCGAGGGGCACACCGACGACGTCCCGATCGCGTCCTCGCAGTTCCCGACCAACTGGGAGCTGTCGGCCGCGCGGGCCTCCGCCGTCGTCCGGGCGATGCTCGTGGCCCACGTCTCCCCGGACCGGCTGACCGCCTCCGGCCGCGCGGACCGCGACGCGATGACGAGCAACGCGACCGCCGGCGGCCGCGCGGTGAACCGCCGCGTGGAGATCCTGCTGCCCCGCGAGGCGACCGACGTCGCCGCCCCCCGCGCCGCGTCGACCGCGAGCGTCGTCCCCGATCTGACCCATCCCCTCGGCACACGGATCGTGCCGCACCCCGCCACGGAGGCGCCCAAGCCATGAAGTCCAAGCTGAAGATCATCATCCCGCTGGCCCTGCTCATCGCCGGCGGTGCGTACAAGTTCGTGCTCGCCAAGCCGCCGATCGCCCCGCCGCCCAAGATCGCGGGGGAGGTCTACGTCCTGCCGAAGGACTTCCTGCTGAACCTGGCGGACGGGAAGTTCGCGAAGCTCGGGGTCGGCCTCATCTTCAAGGAGGGCTTCACCGCCGCCCCCGCCGCCGGCGGCGAGGCCGCGGCCGCCCCGCCCGAGGGCTACGGACTGCTGCCGCAGGAGGCCGTCGTGCGCGACATCGTCACTGACGTCGTCACGAGCGCGAAGGCGAAGGACCTCACGACCAGCAAGGGCCGCGAGCACCTGAAGAAGCGCATCCTCAAGCGCCTGCGCAAGCAGACGGACGTCAAGGCCGAGGACGTCCTGCTCACCGACATCGCCGTTCAGTAAGGAGAGGTATCGCCATGTCCGACGAACTCGAGCTCGAGTCCTTCGACCCCGCCGCCGCCCCGCTCGCGCTCACCGCGACCGGGGACCTGGAACGCCTCACCGACGTCATGGTGGAGCTCGCCGTGGAGGTCGGGCGCACCTTCATGACCCTCGGCGACGCGCTCGCCCTCGGGCCGGGGTCCGTCGTCACGCTGGAGCGGCTGGCCGACAAGCCCGTCGACCTGCTCGTGAACGGGCGCCCGATCGCCCGGGGGGAGGTCGTCGTGATCGACGAGCAGTTCGGCCTGCGCCTCACGGAGGTCATCGGCGCGCAGCGCTCCCCGGCCGGCCCCGTCGACGCGGCCCTCGATCCGGACGCCGAGCTCGATCCGTTCGACGTCGCCGCCTGAACCGTCCCGCGCGCGCGGTCGCCCGTTCGGGCAGACTGCGGGGCGAAAGGCCGGCCACGGAGCCGCGACACGAAGCGAGGGAGTGCGGGATGTTCAAGTCTCAGCGATGGGTCATGGTCGTCGTCGCGGCGCTGCTGCTGGGCATGCTGCCGGCGGCGGCGGAGGCGAAGGCGCGCAGGACCAAGGCGAACACGCCGCCGGCGGTCGTCCGCGACGCGCTCTTCGTCGGGAACAACTGGGACGGGACGATCGACATCGTCGACCCCGCCTCGATGAAGCGCCTCAAGCGCCTGAACGCCATCCCGGACATCGGGCAGCGCATGGCCGAGATCAGCGCGGATCCCGTCCGCCTGGCGTTCTTCATCGCGATCGCGCAGCAGGTGGGCGAGGGCCACAACCAGTACGTCGACGACACCTTCGGCGCCAAGGACGGGCGCACCGTCTTCGTGTCCCGGCCGAGCCTCGCGGACGTCGTCGCCATCGACGTCGCCACGGGCGCGATCCGCTGGCGCCGCCCCGTCGAGGGTCACCGCTCCGACCACATGGCGATCTCGCCCGACGGCACGCGCCTGCTGGTCTCCGCGTCGACCGCGCGCAAGGTCCACGTGATCGACACCGCGACGGGCCGCATCATCACGAGCTTCGCCTCGGGCGACACCCCGCACGAGTCCAACTTCTCCGCCGACGGCAAGACGATCTACCACGCCTCGATCGGCACGGTCTACACGCCGACCGACGAGTACGCGCTCGACGCGAGCAAGGGCGAGCGCGTCTTCGAGGTCATCGACGCGAAGACCTACGAGATCCGCAAGCGCCTGGACATCGGGAAGATCCTGCGCACCTTCGGCTTTCCCGGCATGAGCTCCGCGGTGCGGCCGATGGCCGTCGCGCCGGACGAGCGCTACGTCTACCTGCAGCTCTCCTTCCTGCACGGGTTCGTCGAGTTCGACCTGCAGCGCAACCGCCCGCTGCGGATCGCCACGCTGCCCATGAGCGCCGAGGCGGCGGGCAAGCGGCGCGACGAGTACCTGCTCGACTCCGCCCACCACGGCCTGGCCATGAACCGGGCGGGGACGAAGCTCTGCGTCGCCGGCACGGTCTCCGACTACGCGGCGATCGTCGACCGGAAGACGTTCTCCTACACGATCGGCTCCCACGGCTCCAAGCCCTACTGGGCGACGAACAGCGCGGACGCCGGCAGCTGCATCGTCTCCTACTCCGGCGACGACCGCATCGCCCGCATCTCCTACGCGACGGGCAAGGAGACGGGCTCCCTGCCCGTCGGCGACCATCCCCAGCGCGTGCGCGTCGGCGTGGTCCGCCGGGACGCGGTGGGGTAGCCCGCCCCCGGGCGCCGCGAGGCAGGGCGCCGGCCGGCGCCCCCACCACCGACATCGCCTAAAGGCACGAGGACCCCGGCCGACCACCGGGGTGTCCGGGACGCAGATCCAGCCCCCGGACACATGCCACCGATGTCCCGCAAGCTCTCCCTGTCCACGCTGGTGGTCGGCCTCGTGCTGTCCGCCCCCACCTCGGCCCTCGCCGCCGCCTTCACGGGCCCGGGCGAGAACACGCCGCTGAACCTCCCCGCGGACGCCCCGCGGAAGGCGGCGACCGTCGGCGGCGGCTCGGGCAACCTCGTCCGCACCATCGTCGGCCTGGCCGTCGTCATCGGCGTCATCTACGGCGTCGCCTGGGTGCTGCGCCAGGTGAAGGACTCCCGCGAGTCGCGGGTCAGCGGCGCCGGGCTGCAGCACGCGGCCACGATCCCGCTGGGCCCGAACCGCTCGCTGCACCTCGTCCGCGCCGGCCGGGAGCTCGTGCTCATCGGCAGCGCCGAGCACGGCGTCGTCCCGATCCGGACCTACACCGAGGAGGAGGCCATCGCCGTCGGCCTCATCGACCCGGCGGACGACGCCGACGACGACCTGGCGGGCCCGCGCCCCTCGGTCGGCCCGCCGCGGCCGGCCACCGGCCTCGTCGGCCGGCTGCGCGAGCTGAGCACCCGATGATCCCGCTCGCCGCCGCCGCGGCCCAGGCCTCGACGAACACCGTCCAGCTGCTGCTGCTCATCGGCGGCGTGACGCTCGTCCCGGCCCTGCTGTTCACGGTCACCGGCTTCACGCGCATCGTCGTCGTCCTCGGCTTCATCCGGACCGGCCTCGGCACGCCGACGGCGCCGCCGAACCAGGTGCTCGTCGGCATCGCCCTCTTCCTGACGATCTTCGTCATGGCGCCCACCTTCACGCAGGTCAACGACGTCGCGATCAAGCCGCTCACCGAGCACAAGATCAGCCAGGGCGAGGCGTTCCAGCGCGGTCAGGAGCCGATCCGCGCCTTCATGTTCAAGCAGACGCGCACGAAGGACCTCGCGCTGTTCGTGAAGCTCGCCAAGCTCGAGCGCCCGAAGACCCGCGCCGACGTCCCGACCTACGTCCTGATCCCCGCGTTCATCATCAGCGAGCTCAAGACGGCGTTCCAGATCGGCTTCCTGATCTTCCTGCCGTTCCTCGTCATCGACCTCGTCGTGAGCTCCACGCTGATGTCGATGGGCATGGTGATGCTGCCCCCGGTCTTCATCAGCCTGCCCTTCAAGATCCTGCTGTTCGTGCTCGTCGACGGCTGGAACCTCGTCACCCAATCTGTCGTGGAGAGCTTTCACTGATGGACCAGGACACCGTCATCAGCCTGTCGACGCAGGCGCTCGCGCTCACCCTCAAGATCGCGCTGCCGCTGCTGCTCGTGGGCCTCGTCATCGGCCTCGCCGTCTCCGTCTTCCAGGCGATCACGCAGATCCAGGAGCAGACGCTCTCGTTCATCCCGAAGGTGCTCGCCCTCGCGGGCGTGCTGATGATCGGCGGCCCGTGGATGCTCGGCGAGCTGCTGAGCTACACGCAGGAGCTGTGGCTGTCCATCCCGGACATGGCCGGCAGCGGCTAGACGCCCGGGCGCCGCGCCGTGGACCTCACCCTCCAGCAGCTGCTCGACCAGCTCGGGCCGGACCGCGTCGGCGCGTTCTTCCTCGTCCTCGCCCGCGTCTCGCCGCTGTTCATCCTGGCGCCGCTGTTCAGCTCCAAGCTCGTGCCCGCCCGCGTGCGTGGCATCGTCGCGGTGGCGCTGGCCGTCGGCCTCTCGCCCGTCGCCGGCGCCCACCTGCACCTGCCGACGGACCAGTACGCCTTCGCCGGACTACTCGGCAAGGAGCTGATGGTCGGCCTGGCGTTCGCCTTCGCGCTGGGCGCGCTGTTCGCCTCGGTCCAGATCGCCGGGTCGCTGCTGGACACGATGATCGGCTTCTCCTTCGGCTCGCTCATCGACCCCATCACGGGCAACCAGTCCACGGTCCTGCAGCAGCTCTACAGCCTGGTGTCGGTCCTCGTCTTCATCGGCATCGGCGGGGACGCGTGGGTCATCCGCGGCCTGGCGCGCACCTACGAGGTCGTCGGCCTGCTCGAGTACCCGCGGCTGGACGTCATGGTCAGCGGCGCGCTGCAGTCCTTCTCGCAGATCTTCCTCGCCGCCATCCAGGTCGCCGGCCCGGTCATCCTCGCCCTGACGCTGACGGACGCCGCCTTTGGCGTCGTCTCCCGCGTGGTGCCGCAGCTCAACGTCTTCCAGGTCGGCTTTCCCGCGAAGGTCGTCGTGGGCCTGCTGCTGATCTCCGTGTCGCTGCCGTTCGTGGCCGGCTGGCTGGGGGACGAGCTCCAGCGCGACGTCGGCGCGGCCCTGGCCACGCTGAAGGTCAGCGGCTAGGCGACGCCGAGCATGGCGGGCGAGAAGAGCGAGAAGGCGACACCCAAGCGCCGCGAGGAGGCCCGCAAGAAGGGCCAGGTCGCCAAGTCGAGCGACCTCAACGGCGCTGTCGTCCTGCTCGCCGGCCTGATCGCCCTCGGCAGCGCCGGCCCCGCCGCCGGCCGCCGGATGAGCGACTCGATGCGGGCCACGCTCACGCAGATCCGCGACCCGTCCGTCGTCTCCCGGGACCACGTCGGGGACCTCCTGATCCACGCCGGCAGCGCGTTCCTGCTGGCGGTCGCCCCGATCGCGGCCGTCTGCATGGTGGCCGGCGTCCTCATCAGCCTCGTGCAGGTCGGGGTGAAGCCGTCCACCCACGCGCTCAAGCCGGACCCCAAACGCATCAACCCGCTCAAGGGCGCCAAGAACATCTTCGGTCCCAACGCGCTCGTCGAAGGCGCGAAGTCGGTCTCCAAGGTCACGATCGTCGGCGCGATCGTCATCTCGTTCGCCGCGCCGAAGATCAGCGGCATGGGGGCGATGGTGGGCATCGGCCCGGGGGAGCTCGCCGCGGCGCTCTCGTCGAACATCCACGCGATCGCGATGCGCGCGGTCTTCGCCTACCTGCTCATCGGCCTGGCGGACTACGGCTACCAGCGGTACCGCAACGAGAAGTCGATGAAGATGGAGCTGCAGGAGGTCAAGGAGGAGTCCAAGGGCCAGAACCTGCCGCCCGAGGTGCGCGCCGCGATGCGCCGCCGGCAGATGGCGGCCGCGCGCGCCCGCATGATGGCCGACGTCCCGACCGCGGACGTCATCGTCACGAACCCGACCCACTTCGCGGTCGCGCTGAAGTACGACGGCACCCGGCTGGCGCCGATGGTCCTCGCGAAGGGACAGGACCTCGTCGCGCTGCGCATCCGCGAGCTGGCCAAGGACGCCGGCGTCCCGCTGGTGGAGGACCGGCCGCTCGCCCGGTCGCTGTACGCCACCTGCGAGGTCGGGCACGAGATCCCGGAGGACCTGTACGCCGCCGTGGCGCAGGTCCTGGCCTTCGTGTACCGCCTCAAGGCCCGTCGCGCCTGACCGACGACCAGACCGTGGAGACCGTCATGAAGCGCATCGGCGCGCACTCGGACCTGCTTGCCGCAGGCCTCGTGGTGCTCGTCGTCGTGATGATGATCGTCCCGCTGCCGCCGGTCATCCTCGACCTGGCGATCACGCTGAACATCTCGGTCGCGCTGGCCGTCGTCGTCGCCACGCTCTACCTGCCGCGGCCGCTGGACTTCAGCTCCTTCCCGTCGCTGCTGCTGCTCACCACGCTCTTCCGCCTGGCGATCAACGTCAGCGTCACGCGCCTGGTCCTCCTGCACGGGGACGCCGGCCACGTCGTGGAGGCGTTCGGCACCTTCGTCGTCGGCGGCAACGTCGTCGTCGGCCTGGTCATCTTCATGGTGCTCGTCGTCATCCAGATGGTCGTCGTGACGGCGGGTGCGGGGCGCGTGGCGGAGGTCGGCGCGCGCTTCACCCTCGACGCGATGCCCGGCAAGCAGATGGCGATCGACGCGGACCTCAACGCGGGCCAGATCACCGAGGACCAGGCGCGCGAGCGCCGCTCGGACATCAGCCGCGAGGCCGACTTCTACGGCGCGATGGACGGCGCCTCCAAGTTCGTCAAGGGCGACGCGATCGCCGCCATCCTCATCACGATGATCAACCTCGTCGGCGGCATCGTCGTCGGCGTCGCGATGCACCACGAGCCGATCGGCACGGCCGTCCAGCACTACAGCCTCCTGACCGTCGGCGACGGCCTGGCCGCCCAGATCCCCGCGCTGCTCATCAGCGTGGCGACCGGCATCATCGTCACCCGCGCGATCAGCGACAAGGACCTCGGCGCCGACATCGCGCACCAGATCACCGCGCAGCGCAAGGCGCCGATGGTGGCGGGCGCCGTCATCTGCATGTTCGCGCTCGTGCCGGGCCTGCCGAAGATCCCCTTCGTCATCATCGGCGGCGGTTTCTTCCTCATCGGCCGCTCGCTCGCCAAGACCGCGGACGCGGAGGCGGCGGACGAGACCGCGACCGCCCTGCTCCACGCGCAGTCCGCGCTGGCGCCCCCCGCGAACCCGCGCGACCAGGCGCTCGACGCGCTGTCCCTCGACGCGCTCGAGCTGTCGATCGGCTTCGGCCTGGTGCCGCTCGTCGACGGCGGCGGCACGTCCGGCTCGCTGCCGGCGCGCGTCGGCGCGGTCCGCCGCCAGATCGCGGGGGAGGTCGGCACGATCATCCCCTCCGTCCGCATCCACGACGACGTGCTGATCGGCTCGCACGACTACGTCATGAAGGTCCGCGGGACCGAGGTCGCGCGGGGCGCGCTGCTCGCCGGCCACCAGCTCGCGCTCGACCCGGGCGACGCCATCGGCCAGCTCGACGGCGTCCCGACCACCGAGCCGGCGTTCGGGCTGCCCGCCGTGTGGATCGCCGACGCGCGCCGCCCCGAGGCCGAGGCGCTCGGCTACACCGTCGTCGACGGCGAGTCCGTCATCGTCACCCACCTGACCGAGACGATCCGCCGGCACGTCGCGGAGCTGCTCACGCGGCAGGACGTACGCGCGCTGCTCGACCGCCTCAAGGAGGTCAACGCCGCCGTCGTCGAGGAGGTCGTCCCCGACCTGCTGTCGGTCGGCGAGCTGCAACGCGTGTTGCAGGCGCTGCTGCGCGAGGGCGTCTCGATCCGCGACCTCGGCGCCGTCGTGGAGGCCGCGGGCGACCGCGCGCGGATCACGCGCGACCCCGATCTGCTGGCCGAGTACGCGCGCCAGGCTCTCGGCCGGACGATCCTCGCGCCCTACCTCGACGCGGAGCACCGGCTGCGTGCGATCGCGCTGGACCCAGCGATGGAGCAGGAAGTCAGCGAGTCGATCGCCCAGACGAGCGACGGCGAGTACCTCGCGATGGACCCGGCCCGCGCGCACGCGCTCGTGCAGTCGCTGCACGACGAGGTCGAGCAGGCCACCGCCCGTGGGCGCCGTCCGGTGCTCATCTGCTCCTCGCGGGTGCGCCGCCACCTCCGGCGCCTGGTCGAACAGGCGTTGCCGCAATTGTCGGTGTGCGCGTATAACGAGATCTCCCCCGGCATCAGCGTCGAGACCATCGGAGTGGTGAACGCATGACCCCCGCGAACGAGTACGACCAGCACGAGAGCCCGCCCGGCCTGCGCACCTTCACGGGTGCGGGCCTGGATGAGGTGCTGCCCCAGATCCGCGCCGAGCTCGGCGAGGACGCGCTCATCGTCGCCCGCCGCGACGGGGTGGAGGGCGGCGTCGGCGGCTTCTTCGGCCGTCGCACGATCGAGGTCGACGCCGCGCCCGCGCGCCCGCCGCTCCCGCTCCCGGGGCCCGGCG
>JAOPZU010000216.1 GCA_025963955.1 Solirubrobacterales bacterium | reverse complement strand
CACCGGCTGACCCGCCCGAACCACCTTCCGCAAGCCCCACCCCGAACCTTCCGAAAGCGACACCTGACACCGATGTCCCAGCTCGAGATCCGCAACCTCCACGTCCAGGCCGGCGACAAGCAGATCCTGCGCGGCGTCGACCTCACGGTCAACGCCGGCGAGATCCACGCGCTGATGGGCCCCAACGGCTCCGGCAAGTCGACGCTCGCCAACGCGATCATGGGTCACCCCGGCCTCGAGGTCACTGAGGGCCAGATCCTCTTCGGGGGTAAGGACATCACGGCGGCGTCGCCCGACGAGCGGGCGCAGGCCGGCCTGTTCATGGCCTTCCAGTACCCCGTCGCGATCCCGGGCGTCACCATCGCGAAGTACCTGCGCACCGTGATGAACGCGCACCGCGTCGCCAAGGGCGAGCCCGAGGTCTCCCTGAAGGAGTTCCGCAAGACCGTCGAGGAGGCCATGGCGCTGACCAAGGTCCCGAAGAACTGGTCCTCGCGCTACCTCAACGACGGCTTCTCCGGCGGCGAGAAGAAGCGCCTGGAGACCCTGCAGCTCGCGCTTCAGCGCCCGACGACGGCGATCCTCGACGAGACCGACTCCGGCTTGGACATCGACGCGCTCAACACGATCGCCGAGGGCGTCAACACCGTCGCGCGGTCCGCCGGCACCGGCGTGCTGATCATCACCCACTACCAGCGCATCCTGCACCTGGTGAAGCCCGAGCGCGTGTCGCTGCTCTTCCAGGGCCGGATCGTCCACGAGGGCGGCCCGGAGCTCGTCGAGCGCCTGGAAGCCGAGGGCTACGGCTGGGTCGAGGAGCAGGTCGCCGCCGCGGCCGCCTCATGAGCGCGAAAAGCCTCGCCCAAGGGGCTCGCTTTCCGTTGACGCGGCCGGCACTGCGGAGCGTGGTCCAGTGAGCACGCAGGTCGCCGCCGGCCACGGACTGTCGCCTGCTGGCGCCTTCCCGACGCTCGAGCGCGAGGGCCTGGTCTACCTCGACAGCGCGGCGACCTCCCAGACGCCGCTTCCCGTTCTGGACGCGATGGACGACTACTACCGCGGGCACCGCGCCTCGGTGCACCGCGGGGTCTACGCCCTGGCGGAGGAGGCGACCGAGCTGTACGAGGGCGCCCGCGAGAAGGCCGCCGCCTTCGTGAACTGGGGCGTCGAGGAGACGATCTTCACCCGCAACGCGTCCGAGGCGACGAACCTCGTGGCCTACACCTGGGCCCGCACGAACCTGGTGCCCGGCGACCGGATCCTCGTCACCACGATGGAGCACCACTCCAACCTCGTGCCCTGGCAGCTCGCCTGCGAGATGACGGGCGCGAGCATGGCGGCCGTCCCGGTGCTCGACGACGGCACGCTGGATCTCGACGTGCTCGACGCGGAGCTCGCCACGGGCACCGTCAAGCTCGTCGCCGTCGCTCACGTCTCCAACGTCCTGGGAACGATCAACCCGATCACCGACATCGTCGCCCGCGCGCACGCCGCCGGCGCGATCGTCCTGGTCGACGGCACGCAGGCGGTCCCGCAGATCCCCGTCGACGCGTCCGCGACGGGCGCGGACTTCTACGTCTGGACCGCGCACAAGGCGTACGGGCCGACGGGCATCGGCATCCTGCACGGCCGCCGCGAGCTCCTGGAGGCGATGCCGCCGTTCCTCGGCGGCGGGCACATGATCTCGACGGTCTCGCTGGAGTCCTCGACCTGGGCCGAGCTGCCCGGCAAGTTCGAGGCCGGGACCGGGCCGATCGCCGAGGCCATCGGCATGGGCGCCGCGCTCACCTTCCTCGACGACCTCGGCGGGATGGCCGCCGTCCGCGCGCACGAGCGCGAGGTCACCGCCTACGCCCTCGAGCAACTGGCGCGCCTGCCGCAGCTGACCCTCCACGGCCCGCTCGACGCGGCTGCCCGGGGTGGTCTGGTGTCCTTCCACCTGGACTGCGCGCACCCGCACGACGTCGCGGAGATCCTCGGCCGGCAGGGCGTCTGCGTGCGCGCCGGTCACCACTGCGCCCAGCCGCTGATGAAGCGCCTGTGCATCTCGGCCAGCACCCGCGCCTCGTTCGGCGTGCACAACACGACGCAGGACGTGGACCGGCTGGTCGCCGGGCTCGGGCGCGTGCTCGAGCTGTTCGGGGACTGAGCCGGCCCCGTCGCGTGCGGCCGCTCAGCCGAGCGGCTGCACGTGGATCAACGGGCCACCCTCGCCGGGCGCGCCGCCGAACACGAAGGCGGTGAAGACGAGCGCGGGGCGCCCGTCCGGCAGGGTGACGCTCGTCAGCGACGGGTTGCCGAAGCTCGTGCTGCCGCCGGGCGTGACCGGGTTCAGCAGCGTCGGGGCGGCCCCGTCAGCCCCGCGGAGGAACAACCGCCAGCTGCTGAAGTCGCCACGGACGTACTGCGCCTCCGTGATCGTCGTGACGCGCCCGTCCGGCAGCGTCACGTCGTCGCGGTCGCCGATCGAGCCGGCGACCGGCGCGGTGAACGGCGCGTGGAAGCTCGTGGCGGTGAGGAGCGGCGCGTCGAGGTCGGGCCGCCGGGTCGCGGTCCACGTCCGGAACCCCCGCAGGACCCCGGTGGCCTGGCGGTCCGCGTCCGGCAGCCCGTCGCCGTCCAGGTCCTCGAAGACGTGCAGACCCGTGCTCACCGTCAGGCCGGCCACGCCGGGGCCGGAGCGTGTCACCACGATCGACGGGGTGCCCTCGTTCGTCCGCGAGAGCCGTCGCGGCGCGACGAACGTGCGCGTCGCCTTCCCGCTCAGCAGCGCGTCGAGCGTCGGGTAGAAGCGGAAGCGCAGCTGGCTCTTCTGCAGCAGCCACAGGCGCGTGGGGCCGGTGATCGACTCGGGCAGCACGATCGGCGGCAACAGGCGCAGGGTGCTGCCGCGCTCGTCCGCGACGACGAAGCCGCCGTCGGGCACAGGGGCGATCGCCGGCTGGCTGGCGTCCTGCGCCAGCACGGCCTCGCGACGCCAGGTGCGCAGGTCGGAGGAGCTGACGAGGTGCGTCTCGAAGTGGCCACCCACCAGCGCGTGGTGCACGCCGACGTAGCGCGCCGGGCCGACCTGCAGGACGTCCAGGCCGTCGAGGGGAGCGCCCGACTGGTCCCGAGCGCCGAACGTCGCGCCGCCGAGGTCCTGGACGGCGGCCAACACGGGCCCGGCGTCGTCGGCGCGAGCGGCCGGCACGGCACCGGCGGTCAATGCGGCTGCGGCCAACGCAGCGAGGACGGCCCCCCTCCCGGTCATTGGACGAATCTATACCGGTCCGGGGGCACTGTCGAGCAGTCGAGCTCTACGGTTGAGCCGCCGCCGGTCCGGGTCGATCCCGGACCGGCAGGGCTCAGGCGATCACGGCGCCGCGCAGATGGCGTAGACGTCGAACGTCGTCGCCCCGCCGCCCGAGCCGTTGTTGACCGAGACGTACCAGCCGTTCGGGGTGGCCCCGTCCGCGCCACCGGTGAACCCGGGCGTGGTCGGCACGCTCTCGACGATGGCATCGCCGTTGCCGATGGTGTTGAGCGCGTCGTTCGGGAAGAACGCGCCGCCACCGGTGGCGCGCTCGCCGGCCTTGCAGGAGACGAAGCCCTCCGCGGCGGCCTTGTCGGCAACCGGGAAGTTCGCGCTGCGGACGACCACGT
>JAOPZU010000186.1 GCA_025963955.1 Solirubrobacterales bacterium | reverse complement strand
CCGGAGAGGCGACCGTCCCCGCCGGGAAGACGACGGGTGCCGGCGGCAGCGGGGTCCCGCTCGAGGTCGCGCTCTCCCCCGCCGGCGTCGCGAACGACACCGCGCGGAAGGCGAGGGTGCGCAGCAGCGGGTTGTGCGGGTCGAGCGCGAGTGCCCGCGCCGTCGCCTCTTGGAAGCCCTTGCGGTCGGCCAGCGGGAACAGCAGCGACGCGAGCTGCGACCACGCGCGCGAGCTGTCCGGCTGGCGGTGGACCGCGTCGAGCAGGAACCGGCGCGCCTCCAGGTCCCGGCCGCGGCGCTGCGCGATCGTGGCGGACACGAGCAGCGGTTCGATGTCGAGCGGGTCGAGCTTCGCGGCGAGGTCGGCCTTGGCCGCGGCCGCACGCAGCTGCTCGTCGCTCACCTGGTCGCCGCCGATCGCCGCCTGCGCGGCGTCCGCCTTATTCGCCGACCACGCCGGCAGCACCGCGGAGGTCGCGTAGGCGAACAGCGCGATCGTCGCCAGCGCCACGCCCGTCAGCGCCCCCGGGCGCAGGCGCGCCTCCCGCTCCGGGTCCAGGAAGACGACGACCGGCGCCGCCGGACCGACCGCGACCGGCCGCCGCACGGCCCCGCCCGCCAGCACCCCGAGGAACAGCAGCGGCGGCAACGTGATGCCGGGGATGTCCCAGTCCCAGTCGTAGACCCCGTGCGCGAGCCACGCGACGCTCGCCGCCAGCAGCGCGACCCCGAGCTCGCGCTCGCGCCCGTCGTCCATCGCCCGCACCCGCCGCACCCCGACGAGCACGAGCAGCCCGATCCCCGCGTACGCGAGCAGGAAGCCGACGAGCCCCGTCTCGCTCAGGAACTGCAGCGGGACCGAGTGCGGCTGCGTCACCGAGATCGTGTTCGTGCGGTAGCGCAGGTGCGTCACCCGGAAGGACCCCGCCCCCCAGCCGCCGACCGGCCGGTCGGAGAACGCGCCGGCCGCCTCCTGCCACCAGACCCAGCGGTTGCCCGAGGTCGTCGTGGCCAGGCGCGAGGGGTCCAGCTGCTTGTCCTGCGACGGCACGGTGAAGCCCCGCACGGCGTTCTCGACGGTCCCCGGCAGGCCGCGCGTCGTTCCGGTGGCGCCCACGACGCCGAGCAACAGCACCCCGCATACCCCAACCACGAGAACCCGCCCCAGGGTCCGCGTCCGGGCCGCGGACCAGACGACACGGTCCTCGTACGCGAGCGCGAGCCGCACGAGCCCGACGAGGACGACCGCCACGACGACCACGACGCCGAGCAGCAGCCGGCCGTCGTGGATCCGCAAGCCGAGCGGGACGCCGCTGTCCGACAGGCCGTGCTTCGTGAAGGCGAGCGCGAGCGGCGCGGCGGCCGTTCCCGCCGCCAGCACGACGACGAGCAGCGAGCGCAGGCGGTCCCGCCCGAAGGCGGTCAGCACCGTGAGCAGGACCACGACGGCGAGGACTCCGCCGCGCGAGAGCGTCATCCCGAGGTCGATGACGAGCAGGTGCGCGGCGAGGACGGCGAGCGTGCGGACCACCGGCGTGCGCGTGCGGTCGACCGCGATGCGGACCGCCACCGGCAGCGCCATCGCCAGCAGGAGCGCGAGCGCGTTCCAGTAGTCGAGTGGGACCCGCAGCCGCGCGAGCGTCCCCGTCTGGTCGAAGTCGACGAGACCCAGGACGTGGACGCCCGGGATCGTCTTGCTGCCGAGCGCGTACAACGCGACGAGGACCGCGAGCAGCAGGTAGCCGGTCGCCAGGCGCTCGAGCGCGCGGGGGGTGCTGGCGCCGGCGACGAGGCCCAGCCCGGCGATCAGCGCGTAGGCGAAGGCCCGGTTGACCTCGGTCCAGGTGTCGTCGGGCGCGACCGACCACAGCAAGCTCAGCGCGCACCACGCGGCGAACGCGAACAACAGTCCGACCCCCGCGCGCGCGAGTGGCGGTGCCGCGATCCGCAGCCCTGAGCGGCCCGTGGTCAGCGCGATCAGGACGGGCAGTGCGCCGAGGACGAGCGCGAGCTGCACGCGCGTCTCGGCCGGCGTCTCCGTCGCGCCGTGCGCGAAGACGGCGTAGACGAGCACGAGCAGGAGGCCCAGCAGCAGCACGCCGGGCGCTCTGGGGGCGCCATCCGGGGTCCGCCGGCCCGGGCTCGTCGGGGGCGCCGCGAGCGGCGACGGAGGACCAGGGTGAGCCATGGAGCGGGGCCCGACGCTAGCATTGACCGGGCTGATGCGCCGCACCCGTCGCCTGTCCGTCGCCGCGCTCTGCGCGCTCCCGCTCGCCCTCGGCGGCGCCGCGGTCGCCCAGGCCGACGACTTCGCCACCGTCTTCGGCGCCTACCAGAAGGCGGGCATCATCGACGGCTGCAAGTTCACGCCGCAGCAGCTGAAGAACGCGAAGGCGCAGATCCCGAACGACTTCGCCCAGTACGCGCCCGACTTCAAGGACGCGATCGACGCGGCGGCCAAGCAGCGCGCGTCGGGGTCCTGCGGCAAGAAGACGACGACGGACAAGCCGGCCGCCGCGGCACTCGCGACGAGCGGGACCACGACGCCCGGCGGTACCCCGCCGCCCGCCGCGACCAGC
>JAOPZU010000184.1 GCA_025963955.1 Solirubrobacterales bacterium | reverse complement strand
CCGTGGTGCCCCCGCCGCCCGAACCCGGCCGCCCGGCCGGCACGTCGGCGGGCCCCCAGTCGGGCTGGGTCCCGCCCGGGATGAGCAGGCGCATCGACGGCGACGCGCCCGTGGTCGTGCAGCCGCCGGCGAAGCTCGGCACCGTCGCCACCTCGATGCCGTCCCCGGCGGCGGTCGCCACCTGCGTGCCGTCGGGCGCGAAGCTGGGCGTTCCGAAGCGCCCGCCCACCGGATCGCGGTAGCGGTAGCAGACGGCGGGCCGGGTGCCGGCGTCCGCTTCGCCGTCCTTGAACGTCGTCGGGAAGGAGGCGACCCGGTAGAGGGTCAGCGAGCTGTCGTTCTCGCCCGTGACGAACGCCGCCTTCGCCCGGTCCCGGCTCACCTCGCCGCCGCTCGTGTGCGGGTTGCCGCCCACGCTGTCGGAGAACCACCCCTTGACGAGGAACCCGCTCTGGCCCCGTCCCTCCGGGACGTCGACGACGACGTCGTCGTTCGGCAGGTGCGTCGGGTCGCTGAGGATCGTCGTCGCGTTGTCGACCCAGGAGGGATTGCGCCACCCGCTGTGCTGCGCGAAGCCCGGTTCGTCCCAGTCCGTGGCGCGGTCGGTGTGCGAGTAGCCCGCGCCGCCCTCGTTGATCGCGGTCACGCACTGGGGCGGGTAACAGGTCGACGTCTGGGACTGGGTCATGTAAAACCAGTCGTAGGCGACCTTGCTGCCGTCCGGGGAGATCGCCGGGTCGAACGGCCCGAAGAAGGTCCGGCTGCCGGCGGGCCGGGTGTCGCTGACCGGGGTGTCGAAGTCGGCCAGCACGTTGCCCAGGCGGTCGAGCTTCTGCAGGCGCACGCCGGTGAGCGCGATCATCGTGCCGTCGTCGGCCTGCGAGACGTCGCTGTAGCCGCCGCGCGTGGTGACCTGGAACTGGCGGGCCCCGTCGCTCGTCGAGAGCCAGACGTTGCCGTCCTTGATGTAGGCGATGGAATCGGCGTGGGCCGTGGGAGCCGCCCCGCCGAGCGCGACGGCCGTGAGCGCCAGCGCCAGCGAGCAGCGCCTGCGGGTGGGGATGGTGTGCATGTCGGTGTCCTCCGGATCAGCGCGCGCTGGGCGCGACGTGGTGGTTGCCGCGGATCGTGTCCGCCGGGTCGTAGAGCGCCTTCACGGAGCGCAGGCGCTCCCAGGTCGATGGATCGAAGAAGCGGCTCGTGCGGTCGGGGACCTCCACGAAACTCGGGTAGGCGCCGGCCGAGGCCGGCGCGAAGAGCGCGGCCAGCTGCGCCAGTGCGGCCGGGACAGCGGCGGCCGAGGCCTCGTCCACGACCAGGCCGAAGGCGAAGCTCGCGATCTCTCCCGGCAGCGTCGCGCGGGCGCCCGCCCGCTCCCCGGCGCGCCCGAGGGCCCCACCCAGGTGGCGCAGCTGCAGCCCGCCGAGGGGCGAGCCCGGAGCGAGCAGGGCGACCGCCGCGTCGATCGTGGCGTCGTCCAGCCCGCTGAGCAGCTCGTGCCCGGTGCGGTAGGGCAGCGGCTCCGGCGGGTCCATCGCCAGCTCGGCGAGCGCGAGCGGAGGCACCATGGCGAAGCTGTCCATCATCGGGCCGAGCTCGCGGAGCGGCGCCAACAGCTCGCGGCCCTGCGCCTCGTCGCCGAGCAACGCGCCGCTGAGGATCGCGAGGGAGCGGCCACGCAGCGGCTCGGGGGCGAACGGGACGTCCGGCACGTGCAGGACGGACGCCCACGAGGTCAGCTCGTCGGGGAAGGACGGCAGCGCGTCCCGCCAGCGGCGCAGGACCGCGCCGGCCTGCGCGGCGTCGAACAGCAGCGCGCCCGCGTAGAGCTCGGGTACCGCCAGGACGGTGAACTCGATGGCGGTGACGATCCCGAAGCTCCCGCCGCCGCCGCGGAGCGCCCAGAAGAGCTCGGGCTCGTGGACCTCGTCCGTGCGGATGAGGCTGCCGTCGGCGGTGACGAGCTCGATCGCGGTGACGGCGTTGCACTGCAGCCCGTGGCGGCGGCCGAGCCAGCCGAGGCCGCCGCCGAGCGAGTAGCCGACGACGCCGACGTCCGGGGAGGAGCCGTGGAGGGCCGCGAGACCGAGACCGGAGAGCTCGGGAAGGAGGCGCTGCCACTTCACGCCCGCCCCGACGCGCACGCGGCGGGCCGCGGCGTCGATCCGCAGGGCGTCCAGGCGCGCGGTGTTCAGCAGGACGGTGCCCTCGAGGGGACCGAGCGGTCCCGCGTTGTGTCCGGTGGCCTGGGCGGCGACGCGCAGGCCGCGCTCGCGCGCCCAGCCGATGACGGCGGCGACCTCGCGCTCGTCGGCCGGCAGGGCCACGGCCTCGGGCTGCTGGTCGACGAGCAGGTTGAAGGCCTGGCGGACACGGTCCCAGCCGGGATCGCCGGGACGGACGAGGGTGCCGAGGCCGGCCGCCGGGTGGTCGATGATGCTCATGGGACTCCTTGGTGCGAGAGGTCGGGTGACGCCGCGCAGCATCGATCCCGGCCCGTCCCCGCACATCGGGGCCGCCCCGAACCACGACCCGTGACTTACCCGGCCGCGTCCCCTAGGCGCACCCGGTCGCCCCCGGGGTCGCCTCAGGCCGCGAGCGCCCGGGCCAGCTCCTGCCGCGAGCGGATGTCGAGCTTGCGGTAGGCGCTTGACAGGTGGACCTCGACCGTCTTGGGCGTGACGTACAGCGTCTGCGCGATCTGCTTGTTGCTGCTCCCGCCGGCCGCCAGCTCGGCCACCCGGCGCACGCTCGCGGTCAGCGCGTCGACGCCTTGGAGCGCCGTGGTGCGCGGCCGCG
>JAOPZU010000170.1 GCA_025963955.1 Solirubrobacterales bacterium | reverse complement strand
GTTCGGGTCCGCGCGCCGGACGGCGTCGACGACGTCGTCCGTGCGCACGAGCGTCGTGTCGAGCGCGTCGCGCTCCGCGGTCAGGTCCTCGAAGACGTGGACGGCCTGGTCCAGGGCCGGGGGCGTGCGCGTGAAGACCTTGACGAGCGGCGTGCGCGAGCGGGCCAGCGTGTCGCCGGACCGGTTGATGAACGCCTTCAGGTCGGTCCGGGCCTTGCCGTCGAACACCGCGAGCAGCTGGTCGACCTCGACGGGGATCCGGAAGTTCCCCGCCGGGATGTTGCCGTTCTCGGCCAGCGGCGTGTCGCGCTCCTTGCCGGGCGTGACGAGGATGTGGCGGTTGTAGAAGGACGCCGTGCCGCCGAAGCGCGCGGTGAACGTCGTGTCGCGCGGCAGCGGCCACGCCCGGTCCTCGACGGCGAGGGTCAGGCGCGCCCTGCGGCCACCGGCCACCGGCGCGACCTTCTCGATGACGCCGATCTTCCCGCCGCCCGCCTTCAGCTCCTGGCCCTTGATGAGGTTCGTGGCGTCCTTGACGGTCGCGAAGAGCCGGTGGTTCGCCGGATCCCCGCCACCCCCGACGAGCAGCACGATCGCGACGACCGCCGCGAGGGCGAGCGCCAGAGGCCCGACCGTCCGGGCGGCGGCGCGGGGGGTGGAGACCTTGTCGCTCATGCGATCGGGATGTTGAGGTTGCGGCCGTAGAAGAAGACGCCGAAGAACGCCGAGATCACGTGCACGAGCACGAGGTTCAGCATCAGCGACTTCGCCACGGCGCGGCCGACGTCCGCGGGCCCGCCGCTCGCGCGCATCCCGTAGAAGCACGCGACCAGCACGCAGGGCAGCGCCATGAAGAAGAACGTGATGAGCGCCTTGAACTGCCCGGACACGCTCTGCACGCTGAAGGTCACGTCGAGGAACTGCCGCGGGCTGTTGCCGCCGAGGATCACGACGATGTCCAGGAAGTTGCCGAGGTTCTGGCCGATCAGCGCGACGACGGTGGCGAAGGGCACCCAGAGCAGGGTCGCGAGGACGCGCGTGCCGACGATGAACTGCATCGGGTCGGTGCCCGTCGACTCGTAGGCGTCGATCTCCTGCTGGATCTTCGCGGCGCCGATCACGGCCGTCATCGCGCAGCAGACGCTGGCGCTCAGGACGTAGCCGAACATCGTCATCGACGTCTGGCGCTGCGTCAGCAGGCCCGTGAAGACGCCGACGAAGTCGCCACCGCCGATGGTCCGCAGGAAGAAGAAGCCGAACGTCGCCACGGAGAACCCGAGGAAGACGTTCATCGCGAGCAGGATGAACCAGCTGCTGCGGATGATCTGCGCGTTCAGCCGCAGCACCTCGGAGAAGAAGCGCGTGCTTCCCGGGAGGGCGCGCAGGGCGCGCGCGGAGAAGACGCACAGATCCCCCATCTCCTCCAGGAACGCCTTGATCGGGCCCGCCTTGCGGCCGGACCCCGCGGCGGGGACCTCCGGCTCGGCGGGTGGCGGGGCCGGGCGGTTGGCTTCGACGGTCGCCACGGTCAGCCCTTCAGCACGAGCAGGTCGGGGAAGAGCGTCAGGAAGCCGATGTTGTAGACGCTGTTGAACGCCCAGATGCCGAAGAAGGAGATGACGACGGTCTGGGTGACGGTCAGGCCGACGCCCTCCGCCCCGCCCTTGGTCGCCAGGCCGCGCTCGCACGCCACGATGCCGATGAAGAAGCCCATCAGCGCGTGCTTGAAGAAGGTGGAGAACAGGTCGATGGGCTGCAGGTTCAGGTACGTGGACTCGCGGTAGACCGACGCCGGGAACTCCAGGAACGCGGGAACGAGCGCGTAGTAGGTGGCGATCGGGACGAGCAGGCCGATGAGCCCGAGGACGAGCGCGACGTAGACCATGGCCATGACCCGCGGGACGATCAGCGTGCGGAATTGGTCCACGCCGAGAACGGCCATGGCGTCGAGCTCCTCGCGGATCTTTCGCGCGCCGATGTCGGCGGCCAGCGCGCTGCCGGCGACGCCGGCCAGGATCATCATCGTGATCCACGTCGAGACCTCGCGCGTGAAGCCGACCATCACGCCGCCCGGGGCGCGGTCGGAGACGCCGAGGGAGTACGCGACCTCGCCGAAGTTCAGCACGCCGAAGCCGATGATCCAGATCGCCTGGGAGATCGTCAGCGGGATGATCGTCCGCTTCATCGACTGGTTGGCCTCGATGATCGCGTCGGGCACCCAGTTGATCGGCGGGGTCACCGCGAGGCGGACGGTCTTGGGTCCCAGCATCGCCATGTCGCGGCAGGTCCGCAGCCGCTCGTAGACCGGCGAGCGCTCGATGCGCGCGCCGAGCGGCGTCCCTCCCCTGGCGGTGGTCCCCATGAGGTCATGATGCCCAGACATAGTGTTCGAAAGCTAGATCCAGACGGGGGAACTTCGTCCACTTACGGGTGAATGCGCCGACGCGGCGGCGTCGGCTAGGAGACGTGGAGGAGCCGCGCCGCGGCTTCGACGCGGTTGCGGGCGCCGAGCTTGCGCAGGACGCTCGCGACGTGCGACTTGACCGTCTCGGGCGAGACGCCGAGCGCGAGCGCGATCTCCCGGTTGGCGAGCCCCTGCGCGAGCAGCTCGGCCACCGGCTGCTCGCGGCCCGTGAGCTGCGCGAGGGCGGCCGGTGCGGGGGGCGTCCCGCCGCCGTAGCCGGGGAGGATCCCGCCGCTGATCGCCGCGGGACCGGCCAGCGTAGGGGCCCCGCGCATGGCCTCCTGCGCGATGGCCGCCACGTCCCCGGCGAACAGGCGGATCTCCTGCGCCACGTCGCGGACCTGCCGGCGGCGCAGCAGCCGCTCGAGCAGCACGCCGAGCAGCACGCCGTAGGCGTCTGCCCGAGCGACGTCGAGCGCGGTGACCTCGGGGGCGGGACGGTCGAGCACCACCAGGGCGGGCCGCGACTGCCCGAGGTGCACCACGCCGTACGCGTGGGCCCCGAGCCCGAGGTTCGACGCGAGCGGGCTCGGACGCGGCGCACGCCCCACCCGGTGCCCGCGCCGGATGAGCTCCGCCTCCTCGCTGCGGGGCTCCAGCGTCACCGCGCGCGCGGCGAGCGCCCGGCGCAGGCCGTCGCTCCCGGGGTGGTCGATGGAGGCGGAGCCCGCAGCGGTCAGGTGCTCCTCGCGGATCTCGGCCACGACGCAGCGCTCGAAGCCGCACGCGCCCGCGCCGAGCTCCGCCGCGGCGGCGAACAGGGCCGCGAGCGACTCGGCCTGGCCGAGCTCCAGGTAGATCTGCCGGAGGTCCGGGGTCGCCGGCACGGGCGCCATCAGCCGTCGGCGAGCAGCGTGACGATGGCCTCCACGCGGTTGCGCGCGCCGAGCTTGCGGCGGATGCGCGCGACCTGGGTCTTCACGGTCTGCGGCGAGACCTGCAGCAGCTCACCGATCTGCGCGTTGGAGTGTCCCTCGACCATCAGTTCCGCGACACGGCGCTCGCCCGGGC
>JAOPZU010000156.1 GCA_025963955.1 Solirubrobacterales bacterium | reverse complement strand
CGCACCGACGTGACGATGCCGGAGATGGGCGACTTCCGCTGGCTCACCGTCGGCCCGGCCGGGCAGCCCGAGGCGACAGTGGTGCTCATGGCGATCCCGGGCGAGCCCGTCATGGACACGGCCACCGGCGCGCAGCTCGGCGACCTGGTCGCCAAGGGCTTCGCGGGGACCATCTTCCTCACGACGAACGACTGCCAGGCCTCCTACGAGGAGCTGAAGGCGCGCGGCGTCGAGTTCAGCGAGACCCCCGAGGACCGGCCCTACGGCATCGACGCCGGGTTCCATGACCCGTCGGGCAACAGCTTCCGCCTGACCCAGGTCCGGGAGTTCGCTACCTCCTGAGGGACCGGCGCTAGGGTGCGCGGCGTGGCCGCGCGTCCGCTTGAGGAAGTCGTCGAGACCGGCTGGGCCCAGGCCCTGGAGCCGGTCTCCGGACAGATCGCGGCCATGGGGGACTTCCTCCGGGCCGAGGTCGCCGCCGGCCGCTCCTACCTGCCGGCCGGCGAGCACGTCCTGCGCGCGTTCACGCACCCCTTCGCCGCGGTCCGGGTGCTCATCGTCGGGCAGGACCCGTACCCGACGCCGGGGCACGCGGTGGGCCTGTCCTTCTCCGTCGCGCCGGACGTGCGGCCGCTGCCGCCGAGCCTGCGTAACATCTTCAAGGAGTACGCGCAGGACCTGGGCTTCCCGCCGCCCGCGACGGGCGACCTCGCGCCGTGGGCCGACCGCGGCGTCCTGCTGCTGAACCGCGCGCTGACGGTCCGGCCGGGCGAGGCGAACGCGCACCAGGGCCAGGGCTGGGAGGCGGTCACCGAGCAGGCGATCCGGGCCCTCGCCGCCCGCGGCACCCCGCTCGTCGCGATCCTCTGGGGCCGCAACGCGCGGAACCTGAGGCCGTTGCTGGGGGACGTTCCGTGCGTGGAGTCCGCGCACCCGAGCCCGCTCTCCGCAGCGAACGGCTTCTTCGGGTCCCGCCCGTTCTCGCGGGCGAACGCCCTGCTCGTCGAGCAGGGCACGGACCCGGTGGACTGGCGCCTGCCGTAGCCGGGCGCGTCCGTGCGCTTGGCCCGCCCCGGCGGCGGGTACCGTGACGGGGTCGTGCCCGCTCCCGCACCGAAGGACCGCACGCGGCCCCGCCACCTGCTCCTCGTCCCATGACCACCTCGCCGCTCTCCGCCTTCACCCCCCGCACCCGTGATTGGTTCACGGGCGCGTTCGCGGGCGCCACCGAGGTGCAGCAGCAGGCGTGGCCCGCGATCGCCTCCGGCGCGCACACGCTCATCGCCGCGCCGACCGGCTCGGGCAAGACGCTCGCCGCCTTCCTGTGGGGCCTGGACTCCCTCGCCCGCAGCGAGAACCCCGGCCATACGCGCATCGTCTACGTCTCCCCGCTGAAGGCGCTCGCCTACGACGTGGACCGCAACCTGCGCGCGCCGCTGCGCGGCATCGGCGCCGACGTCACCGTCGGCATCCGGACCGGCGACACCTCGCAGAAGGACCGCGCGGCGATGAAGCGCAAGCCGCCGGACATCCTCATCACGACGCCCGAGTCGCTCTACCTGATCCTCACCTCGCAGACGCGGGACATGCTGCGCGGCGTCGAGGCGATCATCGTCGACGAGATCCACGCGATCGCCGGCACCAAGCGCGGCTCGCACTTCGCGCTGACCCTGGAGCGGCTGCAGGCGCTCCAGGAGCCCGATCACGGGGTTCAGCGCATCGGCCTGTCCGCCACGCAGAACCCGCTGGAGGAGGTCGGCCGCTACCTCGTCGGGCCGCGGCGCACCTGCCGGCTCGTGGACGCCGGCGTCCGCAAGCCGCTCGACCTGAAGATCCACGTCCCCGTCGAGTCGATGGTCGAGCCGGAGGCCCTGGACGAGCACGGCGAGCCGCGCGACCCGCTCGAGCCCGTCGTCGGCGGCGAGGCCACACGGAAGTCGATCTGGCCCGCGATCTACCCCGAGATCCTCAAGCTCGTCCTCGAGCACCGGTCGACGATCGTCTTCGTCAACAACCGCCGCGGGTCCGAGCGGCTCGCGCTGCGGTTGAACGAGCTGCACCACGCCGCCCGCGTCGAGCAGGACGAGAACGCGGCGCCGGAGATCATCGCCCGGGCGCACCACGGGTCCCTCGCCCGCGAGGAGCGCGAGATCGTCGAGGAGCTCCTGAAGTCGGGCGACCTGCCGTGCCTCGTGGCGACCAGCTCCCTCGAGCTCGGCATCGACATGGGTGCCGTCGACCTCGTCCTGCAGGTCGAGTCGCCGAAGTCCGTCGCCCGCGGCCTGCAGCGGGTGGGCCGCGCCGGGCATGGCGTCGGGGACACGAGCAAGGGCCGCATCTTCCCGAAGTTCCGCGCCGACCTGCTCGAGTGCGCGGTCGTCGTGCGGATGATGCGCGAGGGCCGCATCGAGCCGACCGTCGTCCCCCGCAACGCGCTCGACGTCCTCGCCCAGCAGATCGTCGCGATGGCCGCCGACGCGACCGACAACGAGGGCGGCGGCGGGATGTCCGTCGACGACCTGCACGCCCTGGTCACGCGCACGCACTCCTACGGCGAGCTCAGCCGCGAGCTGCTGGAGAACGTCCTGGACATGCTCGACGGGCGCTACCCGTCGTCCGAGTTCGGCGACCTGCGGGCGCGCATCGTGTGGGACCGCGTCGCCGGGACGATCCGCGCGCGCAAGGGCTCCCGCTCGCTGGCGATCGTCAACGCCGGCACGATCCCGGACCGCGGCCTCTACTCCGTCACGCTCCCGGACGGCCGCCGCGTCGGCGAGCTCGACGAGGAGATGGTCTACGAGGCGCGCCCGGGGCAGACCTTCCTGCTCGGCGCGAGCGCGTGGCGCATCGAGGAGATCCAGCGCGATCGCGTCATCGTCACCCCCGCACCCGGGGCCCCCGGCGCCATCCCGTTCTGGAAGGGCGACGGCGTCGGCCGCCCGAAGGAGCTCGGGCAGGCGATCGGCGAGTTCGCCCGCACCGCCGTCGACGCCGATCCGAAGGACCTGGAGACCGCGTACGACCTGGACCCGCGCGCCGCGCGCAACCTCGTCGACTACCTGCAGGAGCAGCAGGCCGCCACGCGCGTCATCCCGTCCGACCGGACGATCGTGGTCGAGCGCTTCCGCGACGAGATCGGCGACTGGCGGCTGTGCATCCTGAGCCCCTACGGCGGCCGGGTGCACTCCGCCTGGGCGCTCGCGCTCAGCGCGCGCATCCGCGACGTCTACGGCCTCGAGTCGGACGCGATCTACAGCGACGACGGGATCATCGTCCACCTGCCCGACGCGGACGAGCCGCCCGGGGCCGAGCTCGTCATGGTCGACCCGGACGAGGTGCAGGAGCTCGTCGTCGGGGAGCTCGGCTCGAGCGCGCTCTTCGGCGCGCGCTTCCGCGAGAACGCCGGCCGCGCGCTGCTCATCCCGCGGGCCTACCCCGGCAAGCGCACCCCGCTGTGGCAGCAGCGCCTGAAGTCCCAGTCGCTGCTGGAGGTCGCCAAGCGCTACGCCGAGTTCCCGATCATCCTGGAGACCTATCGCGAGTGCCTGCGGGACGTGCTCGACGTCCCCGGCCTGACCGACCTGCTGCGCGCGCTCCACGCGCGTGAGCTGTCGCTCGTGGAGGTCGAGACCCCGACCGCGTCCCCCTTCGCGAGCAGCCTGCTCTTCGACTACGTCGCGACGTACATGTACGAGGGGGACACCCCGAACGCCGAGCGCCGCGCGGCCGCGCTGTCCCTCAACAAGGACCTGCTGGCCGAGCTGCTCGGCCAGGAGGAGCTGCGCGACCTCATCGACGCCGACGCGCTGGACATGGTCGAGGCCGACCTCCAGCACACGAGCACCCGCACGCAGGCGAGCACGTCCGACGACCTGGCCGACATCCTGCGGCGCGTCGGCGACCTGAGCGAGGGCGAGATCGCCGCGCGCGTCATCGAGGGCGTGTCCCCGACCGACCTCACCGAGCGCCTGGCCGCCGAGCGCCGCGCGATCCGCGTGCGCGTCGGCGGGGAGCCGCGCTGGATCGCCGCGGACGACGCGGGCCTCTACCGCGACGCCCTGGGAATGGTCCCGCCCGGCGGGTTGCCGGCCGCCTTCCTGGAGGACGTCTCTGACCCGCTGCGGAAGATCGCCGCGCGCTTCGCGGCCACCCACGGCCCGTTCACGACCGCCGAGCTGCGCGCCCGCTACGCGGTGGACCCCAGCAGCGCGCTGAAGGAGCTCGAGGCGGCGGGGGCGGTGGTCCGCGGCGAGCTGCGGCCCGGCGGCTCCGAGCGCGAGTGGTGTGACGCCGACGTCCTGCGCCGTCTGCGGCGCGCGTCGCTCGCGGTCCTGCGCAAGGAGATCGAGGCGGCCGACCCCGCGCAGCTCGCGCGCTTCGCGCCGTCGTGGCAGGGCGTCGACCGTCATCCGCCGGCGGGCGCCGGCATTGACCGCCTGCGCGAGGTCCTGATCCCGCTGCAGGGACTCGCGCTGCCGGCCGCCGCCTGGGAGGCCGACGTGCTGCCGCGCCGGTGCGGCGCCTACTCGCCCGCCTGGCTGGACCAGCTGTGCGCCAGCGGCGAGATCGTGTGGACCGGCGCGGGCTCGACGGGCCGCTCGAGCGGGCGGGTCGCGCTGTGGTTCCGGGACGACGCCGAGGCGATCGGGCCCGTGGTCGTCAAGGGCGACCCTCCGGGCACCGAGGCCCACGAGCTCGTCCGCGCGCGCCTGGCGGCCTCCCCGTGCTTCTTCACCGACCTGCTGGCCGAGGTCGCGCTGATCCCGGAGGAGCTGCAAGAGGCGCTGTGGGACCTCGTGTGGGCGGGCGAGGTGACGAACGACGCGTGGGCGCCGCTGCGCGCGCCGAAGCAGACGCTGGCGAAGGCGCGGCCCAAGACCAACCGGCCCGGCCGCCGCTTCGGGACGCGCC
>JAOPZU010000110.1 GCA_025963955.1 Solirubrobacterales bacterium | reverse complement strand
TCGGCAGCTCGCGGTGGCCGCGGTCGGCGAGCACCGCCAGCTGCACGCGGCCGGGGCGGCCGTACTCGAAGAGCGCCTCGATGGCGGCGCGGACCGTTCGCCCCGTGTACAGGACGTCGTCGACGATGACGACGGTCCGGTCCTCCAGCGCGAACGGGATGTTCGAGGAGTGGACGACGGGCTGGCCGCCGCGCAGGTCCACGTCGTCGCGGTAGAAGGAGATGTCGAGGACGCCCTGCGGGACCTCGGTCTCCAGCAGGTCCCCGAGGAGCTCCGCGATCCGCTGCGCGAGGACCGCGCCGCGGCGGTGGATCCCGACCACGGCCAGCTGCTGCGGCGCCGTGTTCTTCTCGACGATCTCGTGCGCGATGCGCACGAGGGTGCGTCGCATGTCCTCGCGATCGAGGACGACCTTCACCGTCATGGACTCCGTCCTTCCTGGCCTCACGGGACCGGGTTAAAGGGCTTGCGGAGACCCTATCAGCGGGGGTCGGACGGGTCCCGGCTCAGCGGCGCTCGATCGCGACGCGGACCGTCGAGCCCTGGCGCAGCTGCGTCCCGGCGGCCGGCTCCTGGTCGACGACCTCCCAGTTGGAGTCGATGATCACGCCGAACGTGCCGCCGCCCTGCACGTGCACGTCGAACTGCGCCTCGGCGAGCCGCTCCTTGGCGGTGTCGAGCCGCTCCCCCACCAGCGGCGGCACCGCGGTGACGGTGATCACCGTCCCGCCGGGCACGGTGCGCGCTGGCGCGGTCACGGTGACGCGGCTGATCTGCGTCTTCGTCTCGGTGGGCGTGCCGCCGAGCGCGATGACGAGCAGGACCCCGGCGAAGAAGCCGCCGGCGGCGCCGAGCGCGACCTGCAGACGGCTCGGCTGCCAGCGGGCGGCCGGCCCGGCGGGGTCGATGCGGGTGTGGTCGTCGTGCATGCCGCTCGCGGTCAGGGCGTCGGCGCCACGCGCGCCGGGGGATCCCAGCGTACGAGCTCCGGGTCGCCCTTCTCGGGGAACGGGACGTCGATGCTGTCGAAGTCCCGCGGCAGGACGACGTGCGGGAAGACGCCGCGGGCCTCCTCAAGGACGGCGCGGCCGGGGTAGCGGCCGGAGACGTGGACGAGCGCGAGCAGCCCGACGTCCGCCTCCTTCGCGGTCTGCGCCGCCTGCGCGGCCGTCGAGTGACGCGTCTGGGCGGCGCGGTCGCGGTCCTCGCTCAGGAAGGTCGCCTCGTGCACCAGCAGGTCGGCGCCCTCGGCGGCGGCCGTGAGCCCGTCGCACGGCGCGGTGTCCCCGGAGAGCACGAGCTTGCGGCCGTAGCGCTTCTCACCCATGACCTGCTCGGGCGTGACGCCGCCGACGCTCTCGCCACGCTGCAGGCGGCCGAAGTCGGGACCGGAGGTGACGCCGAGCGACGCCGCGAGCGCCGCGTCGAAGCGGCCCGGGCGGTTGTCCTCCAGCAGGACGTAGCCGTAGGCCAGGCCGCGATGGCGCACGTTGAAGCTCGAGATCTCGTAGTCGCCGAACTCGACCGGCTCCCCCGCGTCGAGCTCACGGACGGTGAACGGGAACGGCAGGCGGCCGAGGACGAAGCGCAGGCTCGCGATCAGCTCATGGACGCCGGGCGGGCCGTAGAGGGTCAGCGGGGCGGTCCGGTCGCGGAGGGCGAAGGACTTCAGCATCCCCGGCAGCCCGAGCCAGTGGTCCGCGTGGAAGTGCGTGAGGAAGATCGCGTCGACGTCGGTCAGGCCGACGCTCCGCGCGAGCTGCCGCTGGGTCCCCTCCCCGCAGTCGAAGAGGATGCGGTCGCCGCCGCGGCGCAGCAGGACGGCGGGCAGGCCGCGCCGCGGGGTGGGGACGGACCCGGCGGTCCCTGCGAAAAAGAGCGAGAGGTCCATCTAGGCGCCGAACGTCCGTGTCGCGGGGCGGGCGACGCTTTTCCGTGCGAAAAAGAGCGAGAGGTCCATCGGCAGGCGGCAGGGTACCGCGGGGCCCGCCGCCGGCCGCCGCCCGCACGAGGTCGGTCAGACGCGGCGGGCGCGCAGCTCGTCGCGGATCTCGGCGAGCAGCACGGCCTCGTCCGTCGGTGCCGGGCTCTCCTCGGGCGTCTGTCCCTTCTCCATCATCCGCTTGAGCGGCAGGACCAGGACGAAGTAGATGACTGCCGCGACGATGACGAAGTTGATGAGCGCGGTGAGCGTGGAGCCGTAGACGATCTTCGAGCCGTTGACCGTGAAGCCGGCCCGGCCGAAGTCCGGCGAACCGCCGATGACCCCGATGAGGCCGCCGATGAAGTCGTCGGCGAACGCCTTGACGACGCCCCCGAACGCGGCGCCGATGATCACCGCCACCGCCAGGTCGATGACGTTGCCGCGGAAGAGGAACTCCCGGAAGCCCTTGAGGGTGTCGTTCATGGCGCGGACCCTAGCCGCCCACTGGCGGGCGCGCGAACGCTCGAATGAGCGACGTCGTGCTCTGTTGCTAACCGACGGTCAACAACGGTGTACCTTGGAACATGAACCGCTCTCGACTCCTGCGTCCCCTGTTCGCTCTGGCCGGCGTCGGCGGTCTCGCCGCCGTGCTCCACGGCCGGCGCGAGGCCCTGATGGATGTCCCGTGGACCGCTCATCCCCTCGTGATCGGCGGTGCGGTGCTGCTGCTGGCCGTCGCCCCGCTGCTGCAGGCGGTGACGTTCCTGCTCGCCCTGCGGCGGCTCGGCGTCCCGGCGGCGATGGGGCCGGCGCTGCGCCTGTGGTCCCGCTCGTTCCTGCTGCGGTACGAGCCGAGCGGCGTGCTCGGCTTCGCCTACCGGGTGCGTGAGCGGGACGGGCTGGGTGCCGACGCCGCGCAGATGCTCACCGTGAGCGGGTACGAGCAGCTGGCCGCGGTGGCGGCCGGCGCCCTCGCGGCCGTGGGCGGGTTCGTCGTGGCCGGCGTCCGTCCGCCGCTGGCCGCCCTCCTCCTGCTGGCCGCGATCCTCGCGCTGGCCGTCGCCGTGCGGCCGCGGCTCCTCGGACGCCGGCTCGTCGTGGCGCTGGAACGCCGGGGGCTGCGTACCGCGGGCGTCCTGCCCGGCCGCACGCTCGCGCGGCTGGTGGCGGTGGACCTGCTGGGCTGGTTCGCCACCGGCGCGGGAGTCGCGGTGCTGGCCGGGGCGCTCGGGACGCCGACGCTCGCGCCCGGGCTGCTGCTCGGGGCGTTCGCGCTGTCGTGGCTGCTCGGCGTCCTCGTGCCGC
>JAOPZU010000250.1 GCA_025963955.1 Solirubrobacterales bacterium | reverse complement strand
CTCGCAGGTCATCGTCATGGGGCGGCCGTACGCGGACGTCGGGGCCCGCACCTACCAAGGGCTGAAGGACGAGCTGCGCCCGATCGTCGCCCGCGCGCTGGCCGACCTGCGCGCGCGCCACGACGTGGTGATCTGCGAGGGCGCCGGCAGTCCCGCCGAGATCAACCTGCGCGCCGCCGACCTGACGAACATGGGGCTGGCCGAGGCCGCCGACCTGCCCGTCCTGCTCGTCGGCGACATCGACCGCGGCGGTGTCTTCGCCTCCCTCCTCGGGACGGTCGCGGCGCTGGGTCCGTCCGACCAGCGGCGCATCGCCGGCTTCGTCATCAACAAGTTCCGCGGGGACGCGTCGATCCTCGCGCCCGGCCTGGAACAGATCACGCAGCTGACCGGCCGCCCGATGTACGGCGTGCTCCCGTTCGCGGAGAACCTCACCATCGACGCCGAGGACTCGCTGGCGATCGCGGCGCCTCGTGTCGATCGCGAAGGGACGAACGGGACGCTCGACGTCGCCGTCGTCCGCCTGCGCTGGATGTCGAACTTCACCGACCTCGACGCGCTGGCCCGCGAGCCCGGCGTCCGCGTCCGCTTCACCCGCAGCCCCGTCGACGTCGAGCGCGCCGACCTCGTCGTCGTCCCCGGGACCAAGGCGACGGTGGCCGACCTGCAGCGCCTACGCGACGACGGGCTCGACGCAGCGCTGCAGCAGCGGGCCGCGAAGGGCGACCCGATCCTCGGCGTCTGCGGCGGCTACCAGCTGCTCGGCACGCGCATCGAGGACGAGGTGGAGTCCGGGCAGGGGACGGTCGCGGGCCTCGGCGTCCTGCCCGTCGTCACGCCCTTCGCGCCCGACAAGGTCCTCGCGAACGTGAGCGGCCACAGCCCGGTGCTGGGCAGCGACGTCGGCGGCTACGAGATCCGCCACGGCCGCCCCGCCCCCGCCCCCGGGACCGCGCCGCTGATCATCGGCAGCGACGGCACGCAAGAGGGTTGCGTCGTCGGCGCGACGCTCGGCACCAGCTGGCACGGCCTGCTCGAGCACGACGAGGCCCGCCGCGCGCTGCTGCGCTGGGTCGCCGCCACGCGGCGGATCGCGTTCGCGCCTGCCACCATCGACTTCCACGCCGAGCGCGAGCGCCAGCTCGACCGCCTCGGTGACCTCGTCGAGGAGCACCTCGACACCGACCGCCTGCTGCGGCTCATCGAGCGCGGCGCCCCGACCGACCTCCCCGACCTCCTGCTGGAGCGTGCTGCCCCGTGCTGAGATTCATCACGACCGCCGACACCGAGATCCTCGCCACCGCCGCGGCCGTCCGCCGGCTGCCCGAGGACTTCCCCGCGGTCCTCTGCGCCAATCCGAAGGGCACGCGCGACATCGAGCCGTTCCTCGACCACGTGCTCGACGGCGCCCGCGTCGTCGTCGTCCGCGTCCTCGGCGGCCGCCGCGGCTGGCAGGGCGGCGTCGACCGGCTGGCCGAGCGCTGCCGCGAGGAGCGCATCGTCCTGATCGCGCTCGGCGGCGAGTCCGCGCCCGACGCCGAGATGACGGCGCTCTCGACGGCCCCCGCGGGCGCCGTCGCGCAGGCCGGCGAGTACCTCTCCAGCGGCGACGTCGACAACATCGAGCAGCTGCTGCGCTTCCTGGCGGACACCTTCCTGCTGGAGGGCTTCGGCTTCGAGGAGCCCAAGCCGGTCGGGAAGCTCGGGATCTACCTCCCCGGCCGCGGCGACGTGACCATCGAGGAGGCGCTCGCAGGCCGCGACCCGAAGAAGCCCGTCGTCGGCATCACCTTCTACCGCTCCCACCGCCTGACCGGGAACACCGCCTTCATCGACGGCCTCTGCGCCGCGATCGAGCGGGCCGGCGGGCACCCGGTGCCGGTCTGGGCCTACACGATGAAGCGCGACCACGTGGGCGGTCAGGTCCCGGCCCTGGACCTGCTGCGCGGCCACGTCGACGTCCTCATCACCACGATGCTCGCCACGGGCGGCGCGAACGCGGGCGACGCGGTGATGGGGGCCGGGGGCGGGACCGGGTCCATCGCCCCGGAGGACGGCGGGCACGAGGAGCAGATGTCGTGGGACGCGAGCGCACTCGAGTCCCTCGAGGTGCCGGTCATCCAGGCGCTGTGCGTGACGATGAGCAAGGAGCGCTGGGCGGAGGGCAACGAGGGCCTGCTGCCGATCGATGCCGCCACCCAGGTCGCCATCCCCGAGTTCGACGGGCGCATCATCGGCGGCCCGATCTCGTTCAAGGAGATGGACGCGGAGGACTCCCCGGTCGGCACGCCCGTCCCGCAGTACGTCCCGGATCCCGAGCGCTGCGACCGCCTCGCCGGCCTCGTCGTCCGCCACGCGAAGCTCCGCAGCGGGCCGTGGAACGACGAGGGCCGTGCGCGCCGCAAGATCGCGATCGTCCTGACCGCGTTCCCGACCAAGCACGCGCGCATCGGCATGGCCGTCGGGCTCGACACGCCGGCCTCGGCGATCGGGCTGCTGCACCGCCTGAAGGAGGACGGCGTCGACGTGCGGGACATCCCCGCCGACGGGGACGCCCTGATGCACGAGCTCATCGCGGCGGGCGGGCACGACCCCGAGTTCCTCACGGACCAGCTGCTGCAGGACGCGCCGCTGCGGATCTCCGTCGCGGACTACCTCTCCTGGTACGAGTCGCTCCCGGACGAGCTGACGGACGACATGGTCGACAAGTGGGGCGAGGCGCCCGGCGACCGCTACCGCGACACGAGCGAGACCTCCTCGCCCGGCGGCGGGGACCTCGTCGTCGCGGGCGTCGAGTACGGCGACGTCGTCGTCCTCATCCAGCCGCCGCGCGGCTACGGCGACGACCAGGTCGGCATCTACCACGACCCGGAGCTCGCGCCGGCCCACCACTACATGGCCGCCTACCGGTGGCTGAACGCGCACTGGCAGGCGGACGCCATCGTCCACCTCGGCAAGCACGGGACGCTCGAGTGGCTGCCGGGCAAGATGCTCGCCCTGGGGGAGTCGTGCGCGCCGGACGCCGCGCTGGCGGACATGCCGCTGGTCTACCCGTTCGTCGTGAACGACCCGGGCGAGGGCGCGCAGGCCAAGCGCCGCGCGCACGCCGTCGTCATCGACCACCTCGTCCCGCCGATGATGCGGGCGGAGAGCTACGACGAGCTGGCGGACCTGGAGGCGCTGATGGACGAGTACGCGCGCCTGGAGGTCCTCGACCCGTCCAAGCTCCCGGGCCTCGGCGCGGAGATCTGGAAGGCGATCCAGGCCGCGAACCTGCACGAGGACCTCGGCCTCGACGCCGAGCACGAGCCGGACGACGCGGGCATGCTCGTCGAGCACCTCGACGGCTACCTGTGCGAGGTGAAGGACGTCCAGATCAAGGACGGCCTGCACGTGCTCGGGGTCGTGCCGGAGGGCCCGCACCTGCGCGGCCTGGTCGCCGCGATCGGCCGGCACGGCAGCGGTGACGTGCCCGGACTGCGTCGCGCGGTCGGCGCGGCGTTCGGG
>JAOPZU010000238.1 GCA_025963955.1 Solirubrobacterales bacterium | reverse complement strand
GCTCCGCAGCAGGACGTCGGCCGCGTTGGCGCCCGGGTTCGCCGCCAGGACCAGTGCCGCGGCGCCCGCCACCATCGGCGCCGCCATCGAGGTGCCCGTCCGCAGCTCGTAGCCGCCGCCCAGGGCGGTGGAGAGGATCGACTCGCCCGGGGCCGCGAGGTCGACGCCGGCGCCGAAGCTCGAGACGACGCTGAGCAGCGCGTCCGGTCGCGTCGCCGCGACGCCGAGCACGTTCGGCTCCGGGAACGACGCCGGGTAGGCGGGCAGCAGGCCGAGATCGTTGTGGTCGTTCCCGGCCGCGACCACGACCAGGACGCCGGCCTGCTGCGCACCCACGATCGAGTGCTCGAGGTCTGCGCTGCGGCCCGGGCCGGCGAGGCTGAGGTTGATGACGCGGGCGCCGTGGCGGACGGCCCAGTCGATCCCGCGCGCGACGGTCCCCGTGTCCCCGCCGGCGTTCGCGTCGAGCACCTTCACCGCCATCAGCCGCACCCGCCAGGCGACCCCGGAGGAGCCGATCCCGTTGCCGCCCACCGCGCCGATGATGCCGGCGACGTGGGTCCCGTGGCCGTTGTCGTCCTGCGGGTCGCCGTCGCCGTTCACGAGGTCGATCCCGTGGACGTCGTCCACGCTGCCGTCGTGGTCGTCGTCCACGCCGTTCCCGGGGACCTCGCCCGGGTTCGTCCAGAGGTTCGGGGCGAGGTCGGGGTGACGCTGGTCCACGCCGGAGTCGAGCACCGCGACGACGACGTCGCCGCCTGTTGTGTGGTCCCACGCGGAGCGCACGCCCATCGGCCCGTCGCCGGCCAGGTGCCAGGCCTCGCCCATGAGCGGGTCGCCGCTCGTCGCGCGGAGCGCGCGCGCCGTCGTGGCGGCGGGCGGGACGACGACGTGCCGGGCCTGGAGACCGTCGGCGGCGGACACGGTGGATGCCGCGGAGGCGGCGGGGGTGATGAGCGCGGTGAGCAGCGCGGCGGCGAGCATCCGGGGTACGACGGGCAAGACGGGCCTCCTTGGCGTCCCCCGACCGTCCGTGACCGGGTCCCTCCGATGATCGGCCGCGCGCGCCGGGGGGTGCGCGCCCCTGGACGTTCATCGGGCCGGGGTCCCCAGAAGCCGCCGGCGCCGGGCGGAAGGCCCCCGGGAAACACGGATGCATCGGGTACCGTTGACCTATGAGCGGCGAGCGACCGGTGCCCGAGATGGCCGACACGCCGGGGGACCGCGTCCGGCGCATCGACGCCCGGCGCAACCTCGAGGCCATCATCGCCGCCGCGGTGCCGCTGCTCACGGAGCGTCCGCGCGCCTCCATGCAGCAGATCGCGGCGGCCGCCGGGCTGCACCGCGCGACCGTCCACCGCCACTTCCCGAGCCGGGATGACCTGCTCGACGAGCTCCGCGTCCGCGCGCTGGACGAGACCCTCGCCCGGGTGGAGGACGTCCTCGGGTCGGCCTCGGCGAGCGCGGGCGAGACGCTGGAACGCGCGACCGCGGCGATGATCGCCGTCGGCGACAGCTACCGCCTCTACCGCTTCACCACCTGGCGCAACCCCGAGAACGACGGCAACACGCAGGTCCTCGGCGGCTACCTCATCGGCCTGCTGACCGACGCGCAGGCCGCGGGCGAGGTGCGGTCCGATCTCGCGATCAGGCAGCTCGTCGCCGCCCTCGGCGGCCTGGTCTGGGCCCTGCTGCCGCAGGTCGGCGACGGCGTCCTGACGGTCGAGCAGGCCGCGCGCACGGTGAGCACGCTGCTCGCCGCCCCCAAGGCTTGAGCGTCAGCCGGGCGCCACGATCGTCCCGTCGCGCCGGACGCCCACGCCGCGCGCGCCGAAGTCCACCTTCGACAGCTCGGCGATGAGCGCCCCGGCCCGGCCACCCGCGTCCAGGTGCGGGATCCCCGTCCCGTCGAGCGTCAGCGACGTCAGGCGCCCGGCCAGGAAGCGGCCGTCGTCGTCCATCGTGGTCCGCAGGATGCCGCTCAGCGAGAGCGTCCCGCCCGTCGCGAAGTTGCGGTAGCCGCCGAGGTTGCCGAGGCTGTAGGCCACGAGCCGGCCCTTGTAGAGCTCGATGCCGCGCACGACGTGGGGGCCCGAGCCGAGGACGAGATCCGCCCCGGCGTCCACGGCCGTGTGGGCGAACGCGCGCGAGTCGCCGCGCTGCTCGCCGAAGGCCTCCTCGCCGCCGGCCGGGACATGGGTGCGGTCCGCGCCCTCGGCCCCGGCGTGCATGAAGACGACGACGAGGTTGGCGCTCCCGGCGGCGCGCCGCACGAGCGCCCGGACGCCCGGCAGGTCGTTGATCGAGGAGGTCCACGGGTAGGCGGCGAACCCGACGAAGGCGACCTTCGCGCCCGGCACGGTCAGGACCGTGATCTCCCCGGGGCGACCGGTCACCGCGACGTCGTGACGCCTGAGCGCGGTGATCGTCTGCCCGAGGCCGGTCGCGCCGAAGTCGAACGCGTGGTTGTTGGCGAGGTTGACGATGTCCACCCCGGCGCGCTTGAGCGCGGTGGTGTTCCGCGGCGGGGCGCGGAAGGCGAAGCAGTTCGAGGAACCGCTGCCGCACTTCGAGCTGCCGCCGGTCGCGAAGGTCCCCTCGCTGTTGACCGCGCTGAGGTCCGCCGCGCCGAGGACGGGCGCCACGTCCTGCAGCACCGCGAAGCCGTCCTGCGGCGGCAGCCCGAAGGACGAGCCGAGCGTCGTGTCGCCGCCCCAGGCCATGGTCACCGGCCGGCCCGGTGGCCGCGGTGCCGCCTGCGCGCCGTGCCCGGCCGTGAGCAGCACGAGCAGCACCAGGCCGAGGACGAGCAGTCCGCCCGCGGCGAGCATCCCGAGCCGCAGCCGGCGATGCGGGGCGGGCTGGGCGCGCGCGGAGGTCGGCATGGGTCCTGACATTCGTGGCGGGGCCACCGGGATCCTGCCGCGCGGCGGCCGCCGGGCTGCGAAGATCGAGCGTCCTGGGCCTCGGGACGGATGATCCAAGCGCCTGCCCCCGCCGAAAGGACTCCCATGCCCTCCACGTCTTCCCTCAAGCGCTCGCTCGTCGGCGTCGCTCTGGCCGCGCTGCTCGCGCCCGCCGGGTACCTCGCCACGGCGGACGCCGCCACGACGAAGACGATCAAGCTCAAGGGCGTGCAGTTCTCGCCGCGCAGCCTGAGCATCAGGAAGGGCGACCGCGTCACGTTCCGGTGGGCCGGCGGGACCCACAACCTGATCGGCCCGCGGGCGAACGTCGCGCCCAAGAGCAGCGGCACCAAGACGGTCAAGTTCACCGCCAAGGGGACCTACAAGTACGTGTGCACGCTGCACAACGACATGACCACGACGGTGAAGGTCAAGTAGCGACCCGGCGGGGTTGACGCACGGCCGCCCGGCGGGGAGGGTCGGCCGATGGAGCAGATCCCCACCACCGCCGGCCCGATCGACCTCGCGGCGCTCGACCGCATCCTCGTCCACGAGCACCTGCTCACCGCGCACGAGGGCATCCGCTTCCAGTGGCCGCACCTCGTCGACGCGCAGGGGGAGCAGGACGCGGCGGTGACGCAGGTCCGCGCGGCACAGGGCCACGGCGTGCAGGCCATCTGTGATCCGGCCGTCCTCGACCTCGCGCGCGACGTGCGCCTCAGCCTCGCGGTCACGGAGGCGACCGGCATGCCGATCGTCATGGCGACCGGGGTGTACGGCCAGCACTACACGTTCCTGCCGCACTACTTCCAGACGCGCGAGGTCGGCGCGCTGGCCGATTGCTTCGCGCACGACCTCGAGGTGGGCATCCAGGGGACCGAGGTCCGCGCGGCGTTCCTGAAGTGCGCGGCGGACGAGCCGGGCATCACGCCGGACGTCGACAAGGTGCACCGCGCCGTCGCCGAGGCCTCCAAGCGGACCGGGGCGCCGATCATGGTCCACTCGCACCCGGTCACCCGGACCGGCCTGGCGTCGATGGCGATCTTCGCCGAGGAGGGCATCGACCCGGCCAGGGTCCTCGTCGCGCACACGGGCGACACGGACGACCTCGACTACATCGAGGAGCTGCTGCAGACGGGCTGCACGATCGGGATGGACCGCTACGGCCTGGACATCTTCCTGCCCGAGGACCGCCGCAACGCCACGCTCGTCGCGCTCGTCGAGCGCGGCCACGCGGACCGCATGGTCCTCGGTCAGGACGCGTGCGCGACCATCGACTGGTTCCCGGCCGACGTCGTCAAGGCGATGGCGCCGAACTGGTCCTTCACCCACATCTTCGAGGCGGTGCTCCCGGCGCTGCTGACGGCGGGCGTGACGCAGGAGCAGCTCGACGCGATGCTCGGGGCGAACGTGCGGCGCTGGCTGGGGGCCTGAGGCCCGCGCCTCAGATCACGCCGTCGCGCCGCAGCATCCGGTCGAGGAGCTGCGCGAGCGTTCGGTAGCCGCCGCTCGTCAGGTGGTAGCCGTCGTCCTGGCGGGCGCTGCCGGCGGGGAAGACCTTCCGCAGGTCGACGAGGGTGACGGTGTCCGGGTGCTCCTTCGCGGCGAGCTCGTAGCCGCGATCGACCGCGTCGATGACGTCCCGGAAGAGCGGCGCGCGCGGCGGGACGCCGGGCGGCGGGATCAGGAGCCAGTAGACGCGGCCGGCGCCGCCCCGCGACAGCGTGCGCATCATCCCGCTCGCGCGGCGCGCGAAGGCCCGCACCCAGGCCGCGCCGCAGCACGGGGCGCTCGCGCCGCTCGGGGTTCGCAGCGGATAGCCCTCGTTGCCGCCGACGAACACGACGCTCACGTCCGGGTGGACGGCGGCCACCATGGCGCGCGTGTGCGCCGGCCAGTCCAGCGTCGTGGGGTTGCTGATGCCCGTGGACACGTGGTCGTCCTTCACGGTCCGCACCCCGCGGGGCCGCACGCGCTCGGCGAGGAGGTCCTGGAGGATCTGGATGTCCGAGTCGCCGGTGGCCAGCAGCGTCAGCGGACCGGGGCGGCGCCGGACCGCGAGC
>JAOPZU010000049.1 GCA_025963955.1 Solirubrobacterales bacterium | reverse complement strand
CAGCCGGCCAGGAGGCCCGTGGCGGCGAGGAGGATGAGCCCGCGAGGATCGATCGGCACAGTCTCGCGGGACCCAACCGCCGCCGCCGCGGCGGCTACGCCGCCGCGCGCTCGCGGATGGCGTCCGTGAGCTGCTCGATCACGGTGACGAGCTGCTGCTCGAGGTCCGCGTCGGTGAGCTTCCCCTCAGCGTCGAAGAGCTCGTCCGCGGTCGGGACCGGGAGCTCCTCCTCGGAGACCCGGGCGCCGATCGCCTTCAGCACCTTGCGCGTCTCGGCCTGCGCCCAGACGGCGCCGAACATGCCGGTCGACGCGCCGATCACCGCGGCGGGCTTGCCCTTCAGCGGGCTGGTGGCGAGCGGGCGCGACATCCAGTCCAGCGCGTTCTTCAGCTGGCCCGGGATCGAGCTGTTGTACTCGGGAGTCGAGATGAGGACGCCGTCGGCGGCCGCGATCTCCTCACGAAGCCGCACCACCGCGTCGGCGGGGGTCGCGAGCTCGTCGTCGTCGTACGGCGGGATGTCCCGTAGCCCGTCGTGGATCGTCAACTCGACGCCCGCGGGCAGCATCTCTGCCGCCGCCCGCAGGAGCGCCGTGTTGTGCGAGTCCCGGCGCAACGAGCCCGAGATGGCCAGGATCCGCATGACCGATCAGCCCTTGTGGAACTCGAGCTCGACGGACAGCGTCACGTCGTTGGACAGCGCCTTGCCGCCCTTGGGCAGGTCCGCGTTCCAGTCCACGCCGAAGGCCGCGCGGTCGATGACGGTCTCGAACGTGAAGCCGAGGCGGGTGTTGCCCATGAAGTCCTCGGTCGGGCCGTTGACGCTGCCGGTGGCGGACAGCGGCTTGGTGACGCCCTTGATCGTGAGCTCGCCCTCGATCGTGGCGGTGTCGCCGTCGATCGCGATGGACGAGGAGGAGAAGGTGATCTCCGGGTGGTTCTCGGCGTCGAAGAAGTCCGGCGCCTGGAGGTGCGCGTGGAAGTTCTCGTCCTTGACGTTGATCGACGCGACCTTCACCGCGCCCGACAGCTTGCCGTCGACGAGCTCGGCCGAGAAGTCCTCGAAGTTGCTCTTGAACTGGGCGACGAGGTACTTGACGGCGAACGCGGCGGTCGAGTGGACCGGGGCGAAGTTCCAGGTGCCGGCGAGACGGTCGTTCGTGGTGTCGGTGCTGCTCATGGTGGTGCTCCTTCGGGGTGATGGGGGAGAGCGGACCGTGGTCCGTTTGGTGCGTGGATCGAATGTAGCACAACCGGACCGCGGTCCGTTACGGGTCCGTCGTCGGCTATGATCCAGGCAGTGGAACTCCCTGTCCTCCCCACGACGCAGCCGAAGGAACGCGCCGACGCGACGGCCAACCGCCAGCGCATCCTCGACGCGGCGACCCGGCTGTTCGCGGATCGCGGGGTGTCCTGTACCTCCATGGACGCCATCGCGGCGGAGGCCGGCGTGGGCAAGGGCACGGTCTTCCGGCGCTTCGGGGACCGCGCGTCGCTCGCGCTCGCGGTGCTCGACGCCTCCGAGGTCGAGCTGCAGGAGTCGCTCATCCGCGGGGAGCCGCCGCTCGGGCCCGGCGCCCCGCCCGCCGCGCGCCTGGTCGCCTTCGGCGAGGCGATGTACACGCGCCTGGCCGAGCACCTGGACATCCTGCTGGAGGCCGAGCTCTCCGGCGCGGACGCCCTGCGCTCGGCGCCGCACGGGGTGCACCGGATGCACGTGCGCCACCTGGTGCAGCACGCCCGCCCCGACGCCGACGCCGACTACCTGGCCGACGTGCTGCTGGCGCCGCTGAGCGCCCGCGTCGTGCACGACCAGCACGTGGTCCGCGGCATGTCGCTCGCGCAGCTGCGCACGGGCTACGCCGAGCTGGTCGCCCGGCTCCTGCCCGCCTGAGTCCCGCCCCGGCGCTACCGTCCCGACGGTGTCCCTGCGTCGCCCCCCGAAGGAGCCGCCCGCCGCGGCGCTGCACGTCGGCCCGGCCGCCGACCACGCGGCGGGACTGCCCGCCATCCTCTCCTCCCTGCGGCACGGGCTCCGCGAGATGGGCCTGCGCCGGACGGTCCAAACGCTGCGGATGGTCAACCAGGACCAGGGCTTCGACTGCATGGGCTGCGCGTGGCCCGACCCGGCCCGGCGCCATCATGCGGAGTTCTGCGAGAACGGCGCGAAGGCCGTGGCGGAGGAGGCGACGCTGCTGCGCGCCGGGCCCGAGCTCTTCGCGCAGTGGTCGGTGGCGGAGCTCGCGGAGCAGTCCGACTTCTGGCTCGGCAAGCGCGGCCGGCTGACCGAGCCGCTGTACCTCGCGCCCGGGGCGACCCACTACGCGCCCGTGAGCTGGGACGACGCGTTCGGGGTGATCTCCGGCGCGCTGCACGGTCTCGCGTCGCCCGACGAGGCGGCGTTCTACACGAGCGGCCGCACGAGCAACGAGGCGGCGTTCGTCTACCAGGCCTTCGTCCGGGCGCTCGGGACGAACAACCTGCCCGACTGCTCCAACATGTGCCACGAGTCGAGCGGCGTGGCCCTCGAGCAGAGCATCGGCATCGGGAAGGGCTCGGTCTCGCTCGAGGACATCGAGATGGCCGACCTCATCCTCGTCGCGGGGCAGAACCCCGGGACCAACCACCCGCGGATGCTGTCGGCGCTGGAGGCCGCGAAGGACCGGGGCGCGAAGGTCATCGCGATCAACCCGCTGCGGGAGGCCGGCCTCTCGCGCTTCGACAACCCCCAGAAGGTGCGCGGGATGCTCGGACGGGGCGTGGAGATCGCGGACCTGCACGTGCCGGTCCGCGTCGGCGGCGACCTGGCGCTCTTCGCGGCGGTGAACGCGCGGCTGCTGGCGGCGGACGCGCTGGACCACGACTTCGTGCGGGAGCACTGCGACGGGCTGGACGCGGTGCGCGCCGCGGCCGCCGCGCTGGACCCGGACGCCGTGCGCGCGGCGACCGGCCTGGACGACCACGTCGTGGACGAGCTGACCGCGCTCGTGATGGCGTCCGAGCGGACCGTGATCTGCTGGGCGATGGGCCTGACGCAGCACCGGCACTCGGTCGCGACGATCCGGGAAGTCGTCAACCTGCTCCTGCTGCGCGGGATGATCGGCCGGCCGGGCGCCGGCCTGTGTCCCGTGCGCGGGCACTCCAACGTCCAGGGCGACCGGACGATGGGCATCTTCGAGAAGCCCAGGCCCGAGTTCCTCGACCGGCTGGAGCCCGTCCTGGGCTACCCGCTGCCGCGCGAGCACGGTCTCGACGTCGTCGGGACGATCGAGGCGCTCCGCGACGGCCGCGTGAAGGTCTTCCTCGGGATGGGCGGCAACTTCCTCTCGGCCGCGCCGGACACCGCCGTCACCGCGGCCGCCCTTGGCCGCGCCGAGCTGACCGTCCACGTCGCGACGAAGCTGAACCGCTCGCACGTCACACCGGGACGGGCGGCGCTGCTGCTGCCGACGCTCGGCCGGACCGAGCGCGACGTGCAGGCCGGCGGCGAGCAGCGCGTCACCGTCGAGGACTCGATGAGCGCGGTGCACGCCTCCCGCGGGCGCCTGGAGCCCGCGTCGAGGCACCTGCGCAGCGAGGTCGCGATCGTCTGCGCCCTGGCGGAGCGGACGCTCGGCGCGCGCACCGGCAACGTGGAGTGGGCCGCGCTCGCGGAGGACTACGACCGCATCCGGGAGCTCGTCGCCGCGGGCATCGACGGCTTCGAGGACTTCAACGCCCGGATCGAGCACGGCTTCGTCCTGCCGCATCCGCCGCGGGACTCGCGCAGCTTCGCCACGCCGAACGGCCGCGCGCAGCTGATCCCCAACCCGCTAGAGGTCCTCGACGTCCCGCCGGGGCACCTGCTGCTCCAGACCCTGCGCTCGCACGACCAGTACAACACGACGATCTACGGGCTCAACGACCGCTACCGCGGGATCAAGGCCGGGCGGCGCGTCGTCCTGGTCCATCCCGAGGACCTGCGGGAGCTCGGGCTTCCCCCGGGGACGACCGTCGACCTGCTCGGCCGGCCGGACCGGGACGGCACCGTTCGCCGGGCGGATCGCTTCCGCGCGGTCGCCTACGACACGCCGCGGGGCTGCGCCGCCGCCTACTACCCGGAGACCAACGCGCTGGTCCCGCTGCACTCCGTCGCGCTGGAGTCGGGCACGCCGACGTCCAAGTCGGTCGTGATCAGGCTCGCGCGAAGCGGATGACCTCCGCGCTGCGGTCCTCCGTGACCTGACCGCGGCTGATGAGCAGGTCCAGGTGGCCGAGGACCTCGCTGAGCGTGAGGAAGACCTGCGTCACCGCGACGGTCCCCCAGATCGACGTGGCGATCTCGTGGGCGGTACGCGGCCCGTCCGCCAGCCGCTTGAGCAGGGAGGCGGCACGCCGGTCCTGGTCGGCCAGGCGGTCGGCGACCAGTGCCCGGTGGCCCGTGACGGGGACGCCGTGCCCGCCGAGGATGACGTCGACGTCGAGGTCGGCGGTCTTCTGCAGCGAGTCGCGATAGGCCAGCAGCGGCGTCGGGCGCCGGCCGTCCCAGTCCGGCGTGAGCGGCCGCGAGAGGACGGCGTTGGAGGAGATGCCGGCCAGCAGGTGGTCGCCGCCGAGCGCGATCCGGTGCGCGTGGTCGACGAGCACGATGTCCGACGGCGAGTGCCCGGGGCGGAAGAGGATCTCGAGCTCGCGCCCGGCCAGCGCGAGCGTCGAGCCCGGCGTCAGCCCGCGGTCCACGCGCGAGGACGCCCCCCAGCCCCGCACGATGTCGGCGACCGCGCGCAGCGCGACCGCGACGTGCTCCTCCACGCCGTGGCGGCGCATGACCAGCAGCGCGTCGTCGTCGTCGTCCACCGCGTGGGTGTCCCAGTCGGCGAGGATCGGGACGAGGTCGTCCAGGCAGGCGATCTGCGCGTGGCCGCGGGTGGCGAAGACGTGCGCGAGCCCCATGTGGTCGATGTGCTGGTGGGTGACGACGAGCAGCCCGACGTCCTCGAGGCGGTGCCCGCGCGCCGCGAGCCCGGCCTCGAGCGCGAGCAGCGACGTGGCCGAGTTCGGCCCGCAGTCCACGAGCGTCAGCGGGTCGTCCTCGATGAGGTAGCAGTTGACGTCGCCGACCCCGAAGGGCGTGGGGACGACGATGCGGTGGATCCCTGCGGCCTCGGCGACGTCGAGCATGACCGGCAACCTAGTGACGCGGCGGCGCGACGGCCGCGCGGGGTTCGCGCGTCCCGGGCGCTCCCGTGCGCACACCGGGCGCGCGAGGAGGCGCTCCGGCCCGGGCCGCGCCGTTAGTCTGCGGACCCCCGCGTCACCGTCCGACCTGGACCCGCGCATGAGCAACGACGTCGCCCACCCGGAAGAGACCGTGCGGTTCCACCGTCGCCTGCCGGCGGTCGCGCGCTCGGTCCCCCGGCTGCGCGGCGAGCTCGCCGAGTGGGTGCGGGCCCGCGGCATGGACGACGAGCACCTGGCCGCCGTCCGCCTGGCCGTGAGTGAGGCGGTGACGAACGCCGTGATGCACGCCTTCATCGACCGCGAGCCCGGAACCGTCGCCGTCGAGGCCGTCACCGGCCGGGACACGCTCGAGGTCCGCGTCACCGACGACGGGTGCGGCATGGGCCCGCGACCCGACTCGCCCGGGCTCGGCATGGGCGTCCCGATGATCGGGAAGCTGTGCGCCACCGTCGACCTGGGCGAGGGCCCCGGCGGCACCGGCACCGAGGTCCGTATGGTCTTCGCCGCGCCCGGCTTCGTGGCGCCGGAGCAGCCCGCCGAGGCGGCGGACCCGCTGCACGGAGTGCTCGCCGCGCTGTCGGAGATGGGGGCGGGGGAGGGCTTCGCCGGCGCGGACATCGCGGCGCTCGTGGACCTGCTCGTCCCGCGGATGGCGGACCTGTGCAGCGTCAGCCTGCTGGAGGCGGACGGGACCGCGCGGCGCCTGAGCGCCCGCGTGGCGCGCCCGGACGGCTCCGTCGACGCGGCGGCGACCGCCTGGGTCATGGACTTCCCGGTGAACGCCGTCGTCTCGCCCTCCCGCCAGGCCGCGGTCAGCGGGCGCACGCAGATCGTGAGCGTGGACCGGGAGTGGGCGCTCGCGGTCTCGCCCGACGCCCGGCGCGCGGAGGAGCTGCTCGCGCTCGGTCTGCGGTGGTGGGCCGCGGTGCCGCTGCGCTCGGGTCCGCGGGCGGTCGGCTCCGTGTCCGTCGCCGGGCGGGCCGGACGGCCGGAGCCGGACGCCGGCACGCTCGAGCGGAT
>JAOPZU010000044.1 GCA_025963955.1 Solirubrobacterales bacterium | reverse complement strand
GCGCAACCCGAACCTGCTGCTGTGGCACGGCTCGACCTGGCTCATCGACCACGGCGCGGCGTTCTACCGTCACCACCGCGACGACGGCGACCCGGAGGCCATCGCGGCCGCGCCGTTCCCGCTCATCCGCGAGCACGTGCTCCTGGGTCGCGCCGGTCCCATCGCGGACGCGGCCACCCGCCTGGCGCCGCTGGTGGACGAGGCGCTGCTGCGCCGGCTGGGCGCGCTCGTGCCACCGGAGTGGGCGGACCCGGAGCCGTACGTCCGCTTCCTCCGCGCGCGCGTGGCGCAGGCGGGGACGTTCGCGCAGGAGGCCGACGATGCCCGCGAGTGAGGCGTTCGCCTACGCCCTGCTGCGGGTCATCCCGGACGTGGAACGCGGCGAGTGCCTGAACGCGGGCGTCGTCCTCTTCTCCCGGCGCCACCGGTTCCTGGAGGCGCGCGCGGTCCTCGACGAGGTTCGGCTGCACGCCCTGTCCCCGGCGCTCGACGCCAGGGCGGTGCGCGCGCACCTCCGCGCGCTGGAGCTGATCGCGGCCGGCGACCCGGCGGGTGGCCCGGTCGCGGGACAGGAGCCCTCCGAGCGCTTCCACTGGCTCTGCGCCCCCGCCAGCACGATCGTGCAGCCCTCGGCGGTGCACACGGGGCTGACGGACGATCCCGCGGGAACGCTCACGCGGCTGGTGGAGCGGCTGGTGCGCTGAGCACGCCCGCGGCGGTTCTAGGCTGGGCCGATGTGCTCCCCCTTCGACGCCCGTCCCCCTGAGCTCCCGGCCGCCCTGCGGCTGCCACCGCTGGCCGGCGGCGCTCCCGCCGAGACGATCGAGCTGACCAGCGCGGACGGCACCGCCTTCTCCGCGGCCGTCGCGCTGCCCACAGAGACCCGCGACGAGGACGAGGCACCGCCGACCGGCGTCGTCATCCTGCCGGACGTCCGCGGGCTCTACCCGTTCTACAGCGAGCTGGCCGAGCGCTTCGCGCTTGCCGGCCACCCCGCGATCGTCATCGACTACTTCGGCCGGACCGCCGGTCTGGGGCCGCGCGGCGAGGACTTCGACTTCTGGCCTCACGTCGAGCAGACGACCGTCGAGCAGGTTCAGGCCGACGTGGCCGCGGCCGAGCAGGAGCTGAAGCAGCGCGCCGGCGTGGAGCGCCTGGTCACCGTCGGCTTCTGCTTCGGCGGGCTGCACTCGCTGCTGGTGGGAACGAGCGACGAGCTGCAGAGCGAGGCCGTCGTCGCCTTCTACGGCGGCCTGGACGGGACGCGCTTCGGCATCGAGGGGCCGCTGCAGCGCGCGGAGGCGATCCACAAGCCCGTGCTCGGGCTCTACGGCGACGCCGATCAGGGCATCCCGGTCGAGCAGTTGGAGGAGTTCGACGCCAGGCTCACCGGTCCGCGGGAGATCGTGATCTATCCCGGCGCGCCGCACTCGTTCTTCGACCGCTCCTTCGCGGAGCACCAGCAGACGTGCGAGGACGCCTGGTTCCGCGTGCTCGCGTTCGTCGACGGCGCCGGGGCGACGGTCGTGCCGGACTCCTGAGGCTCAGCCGGTCCGGGCGGTCGCCGCGGCGCTCACGCGGTCCCCTCCCCGAGTCGCGCCCTGATGAGGTCTGCGTAGCAGCGGGTGGCGAAGGCGAGGTCGCGCACGTCGATGCGCTCGTTCTTGGAGTGCACGAGCGGCGCGGTCTCGTAGAGCGTCTGGTGGCGGTGCGGGAACCAGCCGTAGGCGTCGCACTCCGGGAACGCCTGCCGGAAGGTGCGCGAGTCGGTGAAGCCCGCGAGGATCGTCGGAATGACCGTCGCCTCCGGGTCCTCCACGGCGATCCACGACTCGATCGCGCGGTACAGGTCCGTGTCGGTGGAGGACGCGTTGCCCGGCACCTGCTCGGTGAAGTCCAGGCGGTAGCCCTCGGTCCCGAGCACCTCGGTGATCCGGCGGCGCGCGAGGTCCTCGCCGAAGCCGGGCGGGACGCGGCAGTCCACGCGGATCTCCGCGCTCGCCGGGATGACGTTGATCTTCTCGCTGGCCCGGATCTTCGTCGGCGCGAGCGAGACGCCGAGCATCGGCTCGACGAGCATCCCGAGAACCGGGTCGCGGCGCTGCAGCTCGGCCAGTGCGGCGGCCGGGTCGCCGTCCACCGGGATGCCGAGCCCCTCGAGCATCCCCCGCGGCCCGTCCGTGATGTCGAGGCCGGGCTGGCGGTCGGCCATCAACTGCAGGAACGGCGCGAGCTTCAGCAGCGCGTTGTCGCCCATCTTCGGGATCGAGGCGTGGCCCGCGGTCCCGTCCGTCGTGATGGTGAAGCGGAAGACGCCCTTCTCGGCGACGCACACCCCGTAGTAGCGGCCGCCCTCGAAGGGGATGACAGGGCCGCCGCCCTCGTTCAGCAGCTCGTCGCAGCGCACGAGCTCGGGGTGGTGCTCGCAGATCCACCGGGCGCCCTGGGACCCGCCGGTCTCCTCGTCCGCGACGGAGCAGATCAGCAGCTCGCCGCGGGCCGGGCGCCAGCCCGAGGCCGCGAGCGAGACCGCCGCGGCGACCTCGGCCGCCGTCTGCGACTTCATGTCCAGCGCCCCCCGTCCCCACAGGAAGTTGTCGTCGTCGACGGTCCCGGACCACGGGTCGTGCTCCCAGTCGGCGGGGGTCGCCAGGACAGTGTCCACGTGCGAGAGCAGGCACAGCGTCGGTCCGTCCTCCTTGCCCCGCAGGCGCGCGACGAGGTTCGGCCGCTCCTTGCTGGCGCCGACCATCGTGATGCCCTCGAAGCCGGCGCCCTCCAGCTCGGCGGCCAGGATCTCCTGGGCCGGCCGCTCGTTCCCGGGCGGGTTGACGGTGTTGCACCGGATGAGCTGCTGCAGCAGCGCCGTCGCGAGTCTCTCCACGGGGTCCACTGTACGCGGCGGGCAGGCGCCCGCGGACGCGTGCGGAACGACCGCTGACCGCTCCGGCGGGCTCAGGTCGCGGCAGGCGCGGCGGGCGCCTCCCGGGCGCCGCGACGCCCGAGCAGGACCGGCGTCG
>JAOPZU010000043.1 GCA_025963955.1 Solirubrobacterales bacterium | reverse complement strand
GGCGCGCAAGCCGCGTTCGAGAAGACCCTCGAGTACGTCGGGGAGCGCTCCGCGTTCGGCCGGCCCATCGGCAAGTTCCAGAGCACCCGGCACAAGCTCGCCGAGTGCGCGGTCCAGCTCGAGTCGGGCCGGGCGCTCACCTACCACGCGCTCTGGCTCTTCTCCCAGGGCCGCGACGCCCTCCGCGAGGTGACGATGGCGAAGCTCGCGACCCAGCGGATGGCCTACGAGGTCATCGACGACTGCCTGCAGCTCCACGGCGGCGCGGGCTACATGGAGGAGTACGGGATGGAGCGGGCGCTGCGCGACGCGCGGCTCGGGCCCATCGGCGGCGGGACGGACGAGATCATGAAGGAGATCCTCGGCAAGACGATGGGCTTGTAGCGTCCCCGGGCGATGACGATCGTCCAGCTCACCGACCTGCACATCGGCGCGACCCACGCCGGAGACCCCGCCGCCGACCTGCGCGCCGCGATCGGCGCCGTGAACGAGCAGCGCGCGGGCTCGGCCCCGGACGCGGTGCTCGTCACCGGGGACCTCGTGAACGACGGGCGGCCGGAGCAGTACGCGGAGGTCACGGCGCTGCTCGCGACCCTCGACGCGCCCGTCCACGTGCTGCCGGGCAACCACGACGACCGGGCGGGGCTCCGTGCCGCGTTCCCGCTCGGCGCGCTCGAGCCGGACGACACCCCGGCCGACGCGCCGTACCGATGGGCCGCGGTGATCGCGGGGGTGCGGGTCGTCGCCTGCGACACGCTGATCCCCGGCACCGACGACGGCGCCTTCCCCCCCGAGCAGGCGGACTGGCTCGACCGGACGCTCGCGCAGGACGCGAGCACCCCGACCCTCGTCGCGATGCACCACCCGCCGTTCGCGGTCGGCGTCCCGATCCTGGACGCGATGCTGCCGGCCCCGGGAGAGCGGTCCGGCCTCGCCGCGGTCCTCGCGCGGCACCCGCAGGTCCGGCGGGTCGCCTGCGGCCACGTCCATCTGGCGGCGGCGGCCTCCTGCGGCGGGGCGCCGGTGCTCACCGCACCCTCGACCTGGCGGCCGCAGTTCGGCCTGGACATCGGGGACCCGGAGCTGCGCATCCTCGACGGCCCGGCCGGCTACGTGATCCATGCGCTGCTCGACGACGAGCTCGTCGCGCACGTGCGGCCCGTGGACCTCCGCGCAGGCTGAGCGCGCGCCGGCCCGCCGCAACCACCGCACGCGGCCCGGGCGGCACCGTGCGTGCGGACCCCCGACGCGCCGGTAGCCTGCGCGCTCATGCGCCGCGCGCTCCTCGCCGTCGTCCTCACCGCCGGCCTGCTCGCGACCCCGGCGGCCGTCGCGGCGCCCACCGGGACCGCCGTGAGCACGCCCGCCGACGGGCTGCGGCTGACGAGCACGGACGGCACGACGAAGCTCGCCGTCACCGGGACCACCACCGGCGGAGCCGCGAAGGACCCGCTCGGCCTGCGCTGCTTCCCGCGGCCCGGCCGGTCCACCCCCGTCGGCTCGACCACGGTCGGCCCGGGCGGCGCGTTCGCCGCGGACGCGTTCCTCGCGGACGTGCGCGGGCCGTGCGTCCTGCGTGCGGTCCCGGCCGGCCTGGACCTGACCAGCGCCGACCTCGCGCCCTTCCCTGGGCCGCTGCTGACCGTCGAGGCGCAGCGCACCACGACGCTCACCGGGGGGCCGAACGCCGGGATCGCCGTCGGGCTCGACGACTGGCTGCAGCAGTCCGCGGCCGGGGTCGGGCTCTGCTCGCTGGGGTCCTCGGGCCTCTGCGGCGGGCGCCTGTTCGACGCCGCGGCCCGCGTCAGCACCGAACCCGTCTTCAGCGCCGGCGGCTGGGTCGGCGCCAGCTCGGGCACGCGGTCCTACCTCCAGGTCGACGGCGCGAACGCCTATCCGCCCGCCCGCGCCGCGCAGCTGAGCCCGGACGCGAGCGGCCTGCAGGGCCTGACGCGATCCGCCGTCGACGACGCCGGTGACGGTCGCCCGGTGCTCGTCGAGAGCGACCCGCTCCTGCGCTGCCCGGCCGGTGCCCCCTTCCCGCCCGCCGCCGGCGACTGCCCGGCGTTCACCGACACCGGCGTGCGCTACGAGCGCACCAGCACGATCGCCGCCGACGGCACGACGATCGAGCAGCGGGACGTCCTGATCGCCACGGACGGCCGCGCGCACACGGTGTCGGCGGACCTCGGCCAGAGCTTCCTCATCGACCCGGCCGTTAGCCCCGGGTTGCGCTTCGGCTGGCTGCGCGGCGACGTGAGCGCCCCGCGGGCCACCGGCCTGGAGGTCGGCGGGCCGACCAAGGGCCCCGCGACCGTCTTCGTCGCCTCGAGCGCGGCCGCCCCGGACGGGGATCCGGTCTACGCCCAGGGCGCGGTGACCTTCGACCCCGCGCCGGCAAGCCTGCGGGCGACCGCGCCGACCGACCTGCTCGTCCGCTTCCTCGACCGCGCCGTCCCCGCGGGTGGGCGCGCCGACCTCGTCCGCAGCACCTACACCCTCACGCGCACCGCGGCGGAAGCCGCGGCCCGCGCAGCCACGATCGAGGCGCCGCTGCTCGACCGGGCGAACCTCCCGACCGTGGCGTTCCTCTCGCCGAAGAACGGCGCGACCGTCCTGACGCCGTCCGTCACGGTCGTCGGGACTGCGAGCGACGACCAGGGCATCGCGTCGCTGAGGGTGGGCGGGCAGGCCGTGCCGCTCTCGCCCACCGGGCGCTTCAGCGTGGCCGTCCCGATGGCCAAGGGCGCGAACGCCATCTCCGCCGTGGCGACCGACCACGCCGGGAACGAGGCGACCGCGACGCTGCGCCTGAGCTACTCCGACCGCCTGCCCCCGGCCGTCGGCCGCCTCTTCATCGAGCCCCGCGTGTGGCGGGCCGGCCGCGCGACCCGGCTGCGCTTCTCGCTCGGGGAAGCGGGGACGCTGCGGCTGACCGCGGTTCGGGTAAGCGCCGGACGACGCCGCCGCGGTGCGTGCGTCGCCGCGACGCCGGCCCTGAAGCGGGCGCGGGCGGCAGTCTGCGCGCGGGACGTCGTGGCGGCGACGCAGATCGCGGTGGTCCAGGCCCCGGGCGTGACCACGGCGATCGGCCCGAAGCTCGGCGGGCGGGTCCTGCCGCCCGGGCGCTACACGCTGCGCGTCACGGTCACCGACTACGCGCGCAACGTGTCCGTGGTCCGCTCGCTGCCGCTGACCCTCAAGCCCACGCTGCCCCGACCGGTGCGCTGAGCGGCGGGGCGCACGACCGTCCGGGCCGACACCGCCCCCCGGTGCTGAATTACCATCCAGCCCTCGACGTTCACGACACAGGAGACGCCACATGGGAGTCCTCGACGGCAAGGTGGCCATCGTCACCGGCAGCGCCCGCGGCATCGGCCGCGCCACCGCAGAACTGCTCAGCGAGCAGGGCGCCAAGGTCGTCATCAACGACCTTGACGGCGACGTCGCGAACCAGACCGCGTCCGAGATCAGCGGCGAGACCGCCGTCTTCTCCGGCGACCTGACGAAGGGCGACGCGCCCGAGAAGCTCGTCCAGACGGCGATCGACGCCTGGGGCAAGATCGACATCATCGTCAACAACGCGGGCTACACCCTCGACGCGCCGATCCACAAGATGAGCGACGACTGGTGGGACCGCATGGTCGCCATCCACCAGACCGTCCCCTTCAAGGTCCTGCGCGCCGCCGCGCCGCACCTGCGCGAGCCGGCCAAGAAGGAGAAGGAGGAGGGCGTCGAGGTCTTCCGCAAGATCGTCAACGTCGCCTCGATCTCCGGCACGATGGGCAACGCCGGCCAGGCGAACTACTCCGCCGCGAAGAACGGCGTCGTCGGTCTGACGAAGACCGTCGCCAAGGAGTGGGGCCAGTTCAAGATCAACTGCAACGCGGTCGCGTTCGGCTTCGTCGACACCCGCCTGACGCAGTCCAAGGTCGACGACAACGTCATGGAGATCGACGGCGAAAAGGTCCAGCTCGGGATTCCGGACCAGATGCGGTCGATGGCGTCGATGCTGATCCCGCTCGGCCGCCCCGCCACCCCGGAAGAGGCCGCCGGCGGCATCTTCTTCCTGTGCTCGCCCTGGTCGAACTACGTCCACGGGCAGGTGCTGAACGTCTCCGGCGGCGTGTTCTCCGGGATGATGTCCTAGCCGCACGGTCCGTCCGGCAGCGAACGCCACCTATCTCGTGGGGTTCGCTGCCGTTCCGCGGCACGGGGTTACGATCGGCCTCCACCGTCCCGAGGAGGCCGTTCATGCAGGTCGTCAAGCCCGCTGCCGATCACGAGGTGCCCCGCGGCGTCGTCGGCGGCGCCGAGGTGTCCGAGGCGACCACCGGCGCCCGCGAGATCTACCTCGGCATCTTCCGGGTGGAGCCGTCCGCCCGCTCCCGGCCGCACTACCACGCCTCCTGCGAGACGGCCGTCTACATGCTGCGCGGTGCGATGGACGTGCAGTGGGGCGACGAGCTCCAGCACACCACGACGCTCAGCGTCGGCGACATGGCCTACG
>JAOPZU010000616.1 GCA_025963955.1 Solirubrobacterales bacterium | reverse complement strand
GTTGCGCGCAGCGCCCGGCCCCGAGCCCGGCGCCGCCGTCCGCACGACGCGGTCCACGACCGGGTGCGCGGCCGCCAGCGCGTGCGTCCCGTCGGTCGAGCCGTCGTCCGCCACCACCACCTCGACGCCGCCGGGAACCGGCGTGAGCGCTCCCAGCGCGTCGAGCAGCGCCGGCAGGGTCGCGGCCGCGTCACGGGCGGGGACGATGACGCTGACCGCGGCCACGTCCGCACCGTACAGCCGGTACGGTCCGCCCGGATGGCCGACGCCGACCACATGGCCCGCTTCTGGGACGCCCGCGCCCGTGAGGACGCCAACTACTTCGTCGACAACCGCCTGCAGTACGGCGACGGTGACGAGGCCTGGTTCTGGGCCCAGGGTGAGCGTGACCTCGCGCAGATGCTGGAACTGCTCGACGTGACGCCGTCCCCCGAGGACGTCGTGCTGGACGTCGGCTGCGGCGTGGGCCGCCTGCTGAAGGCGATCACGCCGCAGGTGCGCGCGAGCGTCGGCATCGACGTGTCCGCCGAGATGGTCGCCCGCGCCCGCGAGAACCTCGCCGGCCTCCCGGTGACGCTGCACGTGGGGGACGGCATGAGCCTGCAGCCCGTCCCGGACGCGAGCGTCGACGGCGTCATCTCGCTCGTCGTCTTCCAGCACATCCCGGACCCGCAGATCACGCTCGGCTACGTCCGGGACATCGGCCGGGTGCTGAAGCCGGGCGGGTGGGCGGCGATCCACGTCTCCGGCGATCCGGACATCCACACCGCCGACTACAAGATGCCGTCCAAGCTGAAGCAGCTCGTCCGGCGCGCGCCGCGTGGGCAGGACGACCCGGCGTGGCGGGGCAGCGCGGTGAGCATCCCGGAGGTCCGGGCGGCGGCGGCCGACGGCGGCTGCACCCTGGAGCACACGCACGCGGAGGGCACGCAGTTCTGCCTCGTCCGGCTGCGCCGCGACGGCTGAGGACCCTGGTCCCGGCCGGCCCGGCGCTACTACAACCAGCCGCGACGCTTGAAGGCGTAGACCATGCCTACCAGCAGGACGACCATCAGGCCGATCACGACGTAGAAGCCGACCATGGACTGCTCGCCGGGCACCGCGGTGTTCATCCCGAAGATGCTCGCGACCAGGGTCAGGGGCAGCACGACGACGCTCGCCGCCGTCAGGACGCGCAGGATGTCGTTGACCTGGTGGGAGAGCACGGACTCGTTGGTGGACTCGAGCCCCTCCGAGACCTCCTTGAAGTTCTCGAGCATGTCCCAGATGCGCTCGGACGCGTCGTTGATGTCGTCGAAGTAGATGTCCAGGCCCTCGGGGATATAGCGCTTGGTGCGCTCCAGGTCACCGAGGGCGGCGCGCTGCGGCCGGACGATCTTGCGGAAGTTGATGATCTCCTGCTTGGCGTTGGAGATGTCGCGCACGACCTCCTTGGAGCGCCCTTCGAAGATGTCCTCCTCGAGCCGCTCGAGCTTGTTCCCGATCTTCCGCAGCATCGGGAACGAGGCGTCCACGCAGTCGTCGACGATCTTGTAGAGCAGGTAGCCCGCGCCCTTGGAGAACAGCTGCTCGCGAAAGTCCTCGCGGGAGCGCGCCCGCTCGAAGAGGTACTCGACCGGTGCCAGCGCCTCGTTCGGCAGGGTGATGACGTAGTCCGGCCCGATGAACATGTTCAGCTCGGCCGCGTTCAGCCGGCCGACGTTCTTGTCGAAGGCGGCGAAGTGCAGCACGACGAACAGGTAGTCCGGGTACTCGTCGACCTTCGGGCGCTGGTTGCGCGAGAAGACGTCCTCGTAGTCGAGCGGATGGAAGTCAAAATGCTCCTCCAACCAGGCGCGGTCGGACTGCCGCGGGCGCTCGATGTTGATCCAACGGAGGCCGTCGTGCTCGACGATCTCGACGTTGGGCGCGTCCGGCTCAGCCGGGCGGGTGGCCGCCGGCCCGCCGCTGCGGGTGCGCGAGGATCCCCGCAAGCGTGGCTTGGGCAGGTTCGGCACGGGGACTTCGGGGCTCGTCGGTCAGGGGCATGGCGATGACGGTCTTTCGGCGTCTTCCGGCATTCTATCGGTTGATCCTCGTCGGACCGCCGTCTGCACGGTGCCGCTCAGGCGCGAACGCGTTCAAGGGCGGATGGCCGGGGCCGATTGAACGTGTACACTCGGTCGTACATAGCTGGACACATCCAGAGGGGTGGAGGGACTGGCCCTACGAAACCCCGGCAACCCCCCGCAGGCAGAGCACCCAACGTGGTGCCGAGCAGCGGGAAGGGTGCCAATTCCTGAAAGATGTGGCCGGAGTTCAACGCCTCGCCGCACCGAACCTCCGCCACGAAATACGCGGAGGTTTTTTTCATGCCGGCCACAGCCCTGAAGTGTCGTGAATGCAGCACCGAGTACGCCCTCGAGGCGCGCTTCGTCTGCGAGAAGTGCTTCGGCCCCCTCGAGGTCAAGTACGACTACTCCGCCCTCGCGGGGGACCCGGCCGGCATCCGCCGCCGGATCCAGGCGGGGCCCCAGAACATCTGGCGCTACCACGACTTCCTGCCGCTCGAGGGCGGCTCGCCGGGCCCGTCGACGCGTGGCGCCTCGCGCGCCGGCCTCCCGGCCGGCTGTACGCCGCTGATGCGTGCCGACCGCCTCGCTGCCGAGCTCGGCCTGAAGGAAGTCTGGGTCAAGAACGACGCCGCGAACCCCACGCACTCCTTCAAGGACCGCGTCGTCTCCGTCGCGACGCACCGCGCGCGGGAGCTCGGCTTCGACACGCTCGCGTGCGCGTCGACCGGCAACCTGGCCAACGCCGTCGCCGCCCAGGCCTCCGCGTTCGGCATGCGCTCCTACGTCTTCATCCCGTCCGACCTGGAGGAGCAGAAGATCCTCGCCACGGGCGTGTACGGGACGAACGTCGTCGCCGTGAAGGGCAACTACGACGACGTCAACCGCCTCTGCACCGAGCTCTCCGGCGAGCGCGAGGGCTGGGCCTTCGTCAACGTCAACATGCGCCCCTACTACGCCGAGGGCTCCAAGACCCTCGCGTACGAGATCTCCGAGCAGCTCGGCTTCCGCACGCCGGACCGCATCGTCTCGCCGATCGCCTCCGGATCGCTGTTCACGAAGATCGCCAAGGGCTTCCAGGAGTGGATCGACCTCGGCATCACCGAGGGCACGCTGCCGAAGATGAACGGCGCGCAGGCCACGGGCTGCTCCCCGGTCGCCACCGCGTACGCCAACGGGCACGACGTCTGCCGGCCGGTCAAGCCCGACACGATCGCCAAATCGCTCGCCATCGGCAACCCGGCGGACGGCCCGTACGCGCTGGAGCTCGCCCGGCGCAGCGGCGGCGGCATCGACATGGTCACCGACGACGAGATCCGCGAGGGCATCAGCCTGCTCGCGCGGACCACCGGCGTCTTCACCGAGACCGCCGGCGGGGTCACCACGGCGGTGCTGAAGAAGCTCGCCGAGCGCGGCGAGATCGATCCGGAGGAGCGCGTCGTCATCGTCATCACCGGCGAGGGCCTGAAGACCCTCGACGCCGTCCGCGACAGCTTCACCACCCACACCATCGAGCCGAACTACGACGCCTTCGAGGCGGAGTTCGCCGTCGCCGGGTCGCGCTGAGCGCTCCCGGCGTCCCGTCCATTCCCCGCAGGAGCACCAAGCCATGAGCGTCAAGGTCAAGATCCCCACCCAGCTGCGCGCCAACTCCGGCGGTGAGGGTGAGGTCGTCGTCGAGGGAGCCGTCGTCAGCGAGGTCCTCGACGCGCTGTTCGCCGTCCACGAGGAGCTGCGCGAGCGCATCTGCGACGAGGACGGCGGCCTGCGGCGCTTCGTCAACGTCTACGTCGGCGGCGAGGACATCCGCTTCGAGCAGGGCCTGGACACGCCCGTCCCCGCCGGCGGCGAGGTGCAGATCCTCCCCGCAGTGGCAGGCGGGCGCTGAGCCGCCCCGTCCCGCGCGGGTAGCCTCCCGCGCGTGACCGCCGTCCTCACGCTCCTGCGCGCGCTGCGCTTCCGCCTGTGGGCGGCCGCCGCGCGGGCGCGGCTACGGCGGCTCGGCGGCGACCTGGTCCTGGACGTCGTCGCCCCGCCGCGGCTGCTGGGGCTGCCGCACCTGGACATCGACGGCTTCCCGGGCGTCCTGACGCTGCGGATCGGGCGGGACGTGAAGCTCGGCCGGGGCCTCGTCCTCGACGTGGCCGCCGGCGTCGACGGGGAGATCGTCCTCGGCGACCGCGTCACGCTCCAGGACGGCGTCCGGCTCCAGGCCTGGGGCGGCTCGATCCACGTCGGCGAGGGCGCGCAGGTGCGGGACCGCTGCGAGCTGAAGTCGACGGGCGTCCTGCGGCTGGGCGCGCGCTGCGTGCTGTCCCGGAACGCGACGCTCCACTGCCACGAGTCGATCCGCATCGGGCCCCGCTGCGCGATCGCCGAGCGCACGACGATCATCGACTCCGACCACGGGTTCGACGGCTCGGACGTCTTCGTCCTCGAGCAGCCCGTCCGCAGCACCCCGATCACGATCGGCGAGAACGTCTTCATCGGGACGAACGCGGTGGTGCTGCGTGGCAGCGTCGTCGGCGACCGCGCGGTGATCGCCGCCGGCGCGGTGCTCAACGGCGGGGAGTACCCGGCGGCGCACATCGTGGCGGGTGTCCCGGCGCGTACGCTGCGGCCGCTCGGGTAGGACTTCAGGCGTGCCGCCGCGCCGACGCCAGCCCCTGCAGGAGTACGACGCCAAGCGCGACTTCGCGGCCACGCCGGAGCCGGCCGGCGAGCTCGCCCCCGGCGGCGGGGACGCCCCGCGCTTCGTCGTGCAGGAGCACAGCGCGACCCGGCTGCACTGGGACCTGCGCCTGGAGCGCGACGGGGTCCTCGTGTCCTTCGCGCTCCCCGGCGGGCTGCCCGCGGAGCCGGGGCAGAACCACCTCGCGGTCCACACCGAGGACCATCCGCTGAAGTACCTCGACTTCCACGGCGAGATCCCGAAGGGCAACTACGGCGCCGGGACGATGACCATCTTCGACGCGGGCACCTACGAGACGCTCAAGTGGGAGGAGGGCCGGAAGATCGAGGTCCACCTCCACGGTGCCCGCGAGGACGCGCGCTACGCGCTGTTCCCCATCGGGAAGCCGGGGCAGGACACCGAGAAGAACTGGATGATCCACCGCATGGACCCGGCGGCGGACGGGACCGAGCCGATGCCCGCCACGCTCGCCCCGATGCTCGCCGAGCCGGCGAAGCGCCTGCCCCCGGCGAAGGACCAGGACCGGTGGGCGTTCGAGGTCAAGTGGGACGGCGTGCGGGCGGTCTGCCACTCGGTTCCGGGCCGGCTGGAGCTGCGCTCCCGGGCGGGCAACGACATCACCGCGCAGTATCCCGAGCTCGGCCCGCTGAACCGCGCGCTCAGCCACCACCGCGTGATCCTCGACGGCGAGATCGTGGCGCTCGGAGCCGATGGCCGGCCCTCGTTCAGCGCGCTCCAGCAGCGGATGCACGTCACCAAGGACGCCGCGCGCCGCCGGTACGCGAAGGAGGCCCCGGTCACCTTCATGATCTTCGACCTGCTCTGGCAGGACGGCCGCACCCTCACCGGACTGCCGTACCGGGAGCGGCGCGCGGCGCTCATGGAGCTGAACCTGAGCGGCGAGCGCTGGCGCACCCCGGAGCACGTCGTCGGCGGCGGCGACGCCCTGCTGGCCGCCGCGAAGGAGCAGCGGCTGGAGGGCATCATCTCCAAGCGGCTGGACGCGCCCTACGAACCGGGCCGGCGCACGGGCGCCTGGCGCAAGCACAAGCTGCTGCGCCGCGAGACGTTCGTCATCGGCGGCTGGGTGCCGGGGGAGGGGCGCCGGCGCGACCGCATCGGCGCGCTGCTCATCGGTGTGCGCGACGGGGAGGACCCGGCCCGGCCGCTGCGCTCCGCCGGTCGCGTGGGCACCGGGTTCGACGACGCCGAGCTGACGCGCCTGGCCGGGGTCCTCGGTCCGCGCGAGCAGGAGGACTCGCCGTTCGCCGACGCCGAGCGCGGCCGCACGGCGAGCGCCCGCATCCCGCGGACCGCGGTCTTCTGCCGGCCGGAGCTCGCGTGCGAGGTCGAGTTCCTCGAGTGGACACCGACCGGGCAGATCCGCGGGCCGTCGTACAAGGGCCTGGTCGAGGACCAGGGGGCCGCTCCGGCCGTCGGCGGGGGCGTTCGCGTGGAGGACGTCCCGCTGTCCAACCCGAAGAAGCTGCTCTATCCGGACGCCGGCTTCAGCAAGCGCGACCTCGTCGACTACTACGTCGCGATCGCCGACACCCTGCTGCCGCACCTACGCGACCGGCGCCTGACCCTCAAGCGCTACCCGAACGGGGTGGAGGGCGACTTCTTCTACGAGAAGAACGCGCCGTCCCACCGGCCGCCGTGGATCACGACCTCGGGCGGCTACGTGGTCGCGGACTCACCGCAGGCGTTGGCCTGGCTGGCGAACCTCGCCGACCTCGAGCTGCACACGCCGATGGCCCGGATGGACGACATGGGACGGCCGACGATCCTCGCCTTCGACCTGGATCCCGGTCCGGGGGCCGGTCTGGCCGAGTGCTGCACCGTCGCGCTCTGGCTGCGGGCGATGCTCGAGGGTCTCGGCCTGCAGTCCTTCCCGAAGACCTCCGGCTCCAAGGGCATGCAGCTCTACGTCCCGCTCAACCACCCGGACGCGACCTACGACGGGACCAAGGGCCTCTCGCGGACGATCGCGCAGCTGCTGGCCAAGGAGGCGCCCGAGCTCGTCGTCGACAGCCAGAAGAAGAGCCTGCGCCAGGACCGCGTGCTCATCGACTGGTCCCAGAACGACGAGCACAAGACGACGGTCTGCGTGTACTCGCCGCGCGCGACGGCCCGGCCGCAGGTCTCCACGCCGCTGGCGTGGGAGGAGGTCGAGGCCGGTGACCCCGCCGCGCTCGTCTTCAGCCCGGCGCAGGTCCTGGAGCGGGTCGCGCGGCACGGGGACCTGTTCGCGCCCGTGGCGACGATCGTGCAGGCGCTGCCGGGCTGAGCCCTCCGTGCGGGGCGTCACGGCCCGGCGCACAGCACCTGCAGGATCGACAGGGCGCGGACCGGGTCGGTGCGCATCAGCGCGAAGGCGGTCCCCGCCTGCGTGACGTCCTCGACGCTGACCTCCTGCCGCTCCAGGCAGAAGCGGGCGATCCAGCGCACCGCGGCACGCTCGTAGCGCTCGGGCTCGCGGTCGCGCAGCAGCACGCAGACCTCGAGCGCGTCGTCCAGCCGCACCTGCGGCAGCTCGGCGGCGGCCGCCCGGATCAGCGTCAGGTTCTGGGTCTGCAGCGCGCGGCGGAAGCGTTGATAGGCGGACCCGGTTGATGACACGAACGTATGTTCGCACAGCCGTCGGAGGGCTTGTCCGGCGTTTCGCGCAAGCAGCGGGAAAGTCCTCGGCAAGGTCGCGCGCCATACTCGGGGAGTGCGCGACGTCCCCATCCGTGACGAGGTCATACGGCTCGGCCAGCTCCTGAAGTTCAGCGGACTGGTCGACTCCGGCGCGGAGGCGAAGCTCGTCCTCAGCGAGGGCCTCGTGCAGGTCAACGGCGAGGCCGAGGCCCGCCGCGGCCGTCAGCTGCGCGCGGGGGACGTGGTCCTGCTCGAGGGGACGGACGACCCGGTGCGCATCACGGCGTGCCCGACGTAGCGCGGGACGCTCCGCGGTCGGCGGCCCGCGCCTGATCGGCGATCGACCCGACGATGCGGGGCCACAGGGGCCGCGGGAGGTCGTGGCCCATGCCCTCGATCAGCTCCAGGCGCGCCCCCGGGATGGCCTTCGCGGTGGCCCGGCCGCCCGACGGCGCGACCATCCGGTCCGCCAGGCCGTGGATGACGAGCGTGGGGCACGTGATGCGCTTCAGTGCCGCGGTCCGATCCCCCGACGCGAGGATGGCGCCGAGCTGGCGTCCGGCGCCGCGGCGGTCCGGGTCGCGGTCGAAGCTCGCGCCCGCGAGCTCCCGCGTGGCGGCGACGTCCCGTTCGAAGCCCGGCGAGCCGATGAGACCGAAGAGCGCCGCGGTCCGCGCGACCGCGTCCTCGCGCGACGCGGCCGGAGGCTTGGCGAGGAAGGGGAGCACCCGCAGGCTGGTTCGGCCGACGCGGGAGGCGCCGGTCGTCGACATGATCGACACGAGGCTGCGCACGCGCTCCGGGTGGGCGACGGCGAGCGCCTGGGCGATCATCCCGCCCATCGACGCGCCGACCACGTGGGCGCTCTCGATGCCCAGGACGGCCAGCAGCCCCGCGGCGTCGCCCGCCATGTTCTCGAGCGTGTAGGCGGGGTTGCGCGGCCGGCGCAGGAGCAGCTCGGGAAGGGTCGGTGGTGCGTGGTCCGGGAAGTGCGTCGAACGCCCCACGTCCCGGTTGTCGAAGCGGATGACGTGAAAGCCCTCGGCGACGAGCAGCGCGCAGAACTCCGGGCGCCAGCCGAGCATCTGCGTCCCGAGACCCATGACGAGCAGGACCGTCGGACAGGCGGGATCGCCGAAGGACTCGTAACAGAGGTCGACGCCGTCGACGGCGATGAGCTGCTCGGGCATGGGACCACGATATGTCCCGGAACGGGCCGCTTCATACTCTGGCCGCATGACCGAGGCAGAACTCGCGGCGCTCGCCGCGCTCGTGCGCGGCGCGTCCGGCGTCCTCGGCAAGCGAGACCTGGAGCTCGTGGCGGAGCTCGAGGCGGGCATCGACGGGGACGACGCGGCGCTCGTCCCGCACGGTGACGGCTTCCTCGTGCTGTGCGGAGAGGCCATCGCCCCGAGCTTCCTGCTCGCCGATCCGTTCTCGGCCGGGGCGGCCGCGGTCGTGACGAACGTCAGCGACGTGCGGGCGATGGGCGGCACGCCCCTCGGGATCGTCGACATGCTCGTCAGCCCCGACCACGACCACGCGCGCACGGTGCTGGGCGGGCTGAAGTGGGCGGCCGGCCTGCTCGGCGTCCCGATCGTCGGCGGGCACCTGACGATCGGTCACGCCCCGGCGCTCTCCGCCACCTGCACCGGGACCGTCCGCGTGCCGCTGCGTGCGGCCGCCGCGCGACCGGGGGACACGCTCGTCGTCGCCTACGCCACGGACGGCCGCTTCATGAGCGAGACGGGCACCTTCTTCACCTCCCTGCACGACCGGGCGCCGGAGCTCCTGCGGACGGACGGCGAGGCACTCGTCGAGGTCGCCGAGGCCGGCTGGTGCCACGCTGCGCGCGACGTCTCGATGCCGGGCGCGGCCGGGTCGCTGCTGCAGCTCGTCGAGCTCGCCGGGTGCGGGGCGACGCTCGACGTGGAGCGCCTGCCGCGGCCCGTCGGGGCGCCGCTGGCGCGCTGGATCCTGACCTTCCCGAGCTACGGCTACCTGCTGGCCGCACGGCCCGAGCACGCCGCAGCGACGGTGGAGGCCTTCACGCGCCGCGGCCTGGCTGCCGCCGCGTGCGGGACCTTCGACGAGGGCCGCACGCTGCAGCTGGCGGCGGGGGAGCTGCGGGCTCCGGTGTGGGACCTCGCGGTGGCGGGGCTCACGGGGTTGTAGGTCGGCGGCGCCCCCCGATCCGCTACCCTCCGAGACCGCTGGCGCCCGTAGCTCAGTGGATAGAGTGCTTGCCTCCGGAGCAAGAAGCCGCTGGTTCGAATCCAGCCGGGCGCGCTGACCGCAGACGCGAGGACCGGGCCTCGGAAGGCCCGGCCGCGCTGCACAGGGGTCGAAGGTCGAGGTCGAGGCGGCCACCCGTCGGCGCCGCCTCGCGGATCACGGGTTGCGGCCGGTGACCGCCCGGTAGGCGTTGGCCGCGAGCTTCTGGTGCTTGCGGTAGACGGGGAGCCAGCGACGGACGTACTCCTTCACCGCGATGTCCTTCGTGGAGGCGTAGCGAATCGCGTAGTCGAGGGCCTCGCGGACGTGGTCGTCGTACTCGTAGCGGGCGAAG
>JAOPZU010000594.1 GCA_025963955.1 Solirubrobacterales bacterium | reverse complement strand
GCCGCGCGTGGTGGCGGCCGATCATCCCGAGCCCGAGCACCGCGCCGTGCAGCGCGGGGGGTGTGTCCTGGCTCGCCACGAGGCCAATACTCTACGCGGGATGCAGCCAGATGCGCCTGGACTCGTCGTGCACCCCACCGCCGTCATCGGCGACGGCGTGGTGTTCGGAGCGAACGTCGTGGTCCACGAGGGAACGGTCATCGGCGACGACGTCGTGGTCCAGGACGGGGTGATCCTCGGCAAGTCCCCGGCCCTGCACCCGCGCAGCGCCGCCTACGCCAAGGCCGCCGGGGCCCCGTTCACGCCGCTGCGCATCGCGAGCGGTGCCCGGATCTGCGCCCAGGCCATCATCTTCGCGGGCGCGAGCATCGGCGAGCGCTCGATCATCGGGGACCAGGCGTACATCCGCGAGCGGGCCGTCGTCGGGGCGGACACCGTGATCGGCCGCGGGACGGGCATCGACAACGACGTGGTCATCGGCTCCCGCGTGCGGATCCAGTCGCAGGTCTACCTCACCGCCTTCAGCGTGATCGAGGACGAGGTCTTCGTCGGCCCGTGCGCGATGACGACGAACGACGACACGATCGGGCGCCCCGGCCCTGACCAGGAGCTGCGCGGCCCGACGCTCCGACGGGGCTGCCGGATCGGCGGCGGCGCCGTCCTCGTCCCGGGCGTGGAGATCGGCGCCGAGGCCTTCGTCGCCGCCGGCGCGGTCGTCACGAACGACGTCCCGCCGCGCTCGGTCGTCATGGGCGTCCCCGCCCGGCGGGTGCGCGAGGTGCCGGAGGGCGAGCTGCTCTAGCGGCCCGTGGCGGGCACGCCGCTCGCCGGCCGCAGGGGCGAGACGCGCCCCTGCTGCGCGTCGACCGCCAGGGATGCCGTGACGTCCGTCACGTCCCCCGTCCGCCGTACCGGGTCCCGCCACGAGCGCATCAGCCGGCCGAGCGCGGCGTCGAGCAGCGGCCCGAGGCTCGTGACCCACTCGCGGGTCATGTGCTGGGTGTCGCGGTGCACGAGCGCGCCGCCGACGACGGGCAGGCACAGCCGCGCGCTGCAGAACGCCCGCGTCAGGTCAAGGGTCTGCACGCGCTGCCCGCGCAGCGCCCGCGCGGCCGCGACGGCCGGGTCGGGCCGCAGGGCGTAGGAGCGCGGGATCGCGCAGGCCGGGCCCGCGGGATAGCCGCCGGCGATCGCGGCGGTGACGCAGCGGAGCGTGTCCGGCGTGTCCCGCGGGGTGTCGCGCAGGACGACCACGTGACGGCGGTACGGCTGCAGGACCTGCCGCCACGCGCGGACATACCCGCGCCGGATCTCCGGACCCTGCGAGTGCCCTTCGGGTACGGCGACCCTGACGCGGTGCTGGGCGACGAGGACGACGCTCACCTCGGGGTGGGCGCGCAGCCAGCGCTGCACGGCGCGCTTCCAGCGGCGGCAGGACCGCGAGCGGGCGGGGGTCGGCAACCTCGTGGTCGCGGCGGTCAGCGGGCAGCCCGCGCGAGACATCGAGACCACGCGCCACGTGCGCCGTGCGGCGACGAGCTCCAGGGCGGGACGCCAGTGGGCGGCGTGGCTGTCCCCGATCAGGGCGACGGTGCGCACCGCGGTCGGCTGCGGCGCGCCCCAGCCGCAGACGAACAGCGTGCGACTGCGGAAGACGACGTTGCAGTCGGCGTCCGGGACGGTCTGCGCCCGGGCCGGGGTCGGGACGACGAGCGTCCGCAGGACGGGGTTGACGCACGGCACGCCAGGGGTCCGCGAGGCGGCACCGAAGCACGGCAGGGCGGTCGGGTCCCCCGCGGCGCCGGCGCTCGTCGCGGCCGCCGCCACGCTCAACAGGACGATCAGGAGCAGGCGGCGGGCGCTGCGCACCTGCCGCCCTCGGTCAGGCGGTCGCGGCGGGCGCGAACGCGGTGTTCTGGGCGGCGGTGTCGTTCCAGACGATCTGCTCGCGGCCCGGCCCGACGCCGGCCAGGACGACGGGCACCCCGGAGACCTCGGCGATGTAATCGAGGTACTCGCGCGCGGCATCCGGCAGGTCCGACCAGCTGCGGCACTCGGTGATGTCCTCCTGCCAGCCGGGCAGCTCCTCGTACTCGCCGAGCGAGTGGTGGAGCACCGTCTGGTGGTACGGGAAGGTGTCGAACGTCGTCCCGTCCTCCTCGTCGCTGCTGCGGTAGCGCGTGGCCACCTTGATCGTCTCGAAGCCGGAGAGGACGTCCAGCTTGGTGATCGCGAGCGCGCTCATCGTGTTGATGCGCGCGGCGTAGCGCAGGCCGACGGCGTCGAACCAGCCGCAGCGCCGCGGGCGGCCGGTGGTGGTCCCGTACTCGTGCCCGGCCTCGCGCATGCGGGTGCCGGTGTCGTCGTGCAACTCGGTCGGGAACGGCCCGGCGCCCACGCGGGTGCAGTAGGCCTTGGCGATGCCCCAGACCTCGTCGATCGCGCGGGGCCCGACCCCCGAGCCGGTGCACGCGGCGCCGGCCGTCGGGTTGGAGGAGGTCACGAAGGGATAGGTGCCGTGGTCGATGTCCAGCAGGGCGGCCTGAGCGCCCTCGAAGACGACGAGCTTGCCGGCCTGCAGTGAGTTCCAGGCGATCGTGCCGGTGTCGGCGATGTGCTGCTCCAGGCGGTGACCGTAGGCGAGCAGGTCCTCGGTCATCTGCTGCAGGTCCAGCCGCGGCGCCCACTCCGGATCCCGCTCGAACGGCCGCAGCATCAGCTGCTTCGGCACGAGGGCGGCCATGATCTTCTTCTTGAGGATCTTCTCGTCGAGCATGTCCTGCACCCGGATGCCGAGGCGGGCCGCCTTGTCCGCGTAGCAGGGCCCGATGCCGCGCTTGGTCGTCCCGATCTCGAGCTTGCCGAGCTTCGCCTCGCCCGAATGGTCCAGGGCGATGTGGTACGGCATGATGATGTGCGCGTTGGCGCTGATCTTCAGGCCGCTGACGTCGATCCCCTGCCGGCGCAGGCCGTCGAGCTCGGTCAGCAGGACGGACGGGTCGACGACCACGCCGTTGCCGATGATGCAGTTCAGCCCGGGGTAGAGGATGCCGCTCGGGACGAGGTGGAACTTGAACGTCTCACCCTCCCGCACGATCGTGTGGCCGGCGTTGTTGCCGCCCTGGAAGCGGACGATCGCGTCCGCCTGCTCGGCCAGGAGGTCGACGACCTTACCCTTGCCCTCATCGCCCCATTGGGCGCCCACGATCACGATGCCTGGCATTTAGGACGGCAGTCTAGGTGGTGCGGGGCTCAGGCGCGGACGCGGGTCATGCGATGTCCCGCCGCTCGTCGCCGTAGGACTGGCGCCGGGCGTCCGCGCCGTACAGCGGCAGGACCTCGCACATCTCCTCCAGGCGGGACACGGTCCGCTCGTGGATCTGCGCGGCGAGGTCGTCGCGCTCGAGGTTCGTCGTGATGATCACGGTCCGCTCCTCCTCGTAGCGCGCGTTGATGATCGAGTACAGCTGCTCGAGCACCCACTCGCTCGTCTTCTCGGTGCCGACGTCGTCGATGTGCAGCAGGTCGACCTCGGCCAGGCGGTCGAGCAACGCGGTGTAGGTGTCCGCGCTGGCGTCGTCGTAGGTCGTGCGGATCTCGGCCAGCAGACGCGGCAGCGAGTAGATCGCCACGGAGTGCCCCGCGTCGATCGCCGCTTTGGAGACGAGCATCGCGAGCGTCGTCTTGCCCGTGCCGACGGTCCCGTAGAGCCACAGGCCGCGGCCCGCCTTCAGGTGCCCGTCGAGGTCGCGGATGTAGGCGCGGACGGCCCGGACCTGCGCCGGCGCGGCGGCCGCGATCGACGGCATCGGCGCGCGGTCGAAGGAGACCTCGCGGTACTTGCGGGGGATCGAGCTGCGCAGTCCGCTGACGCGCATGGTCCGCTGGCGAGCGGGACGGCAGCGGCAGTCCAGAGCGACGCCGCGGTCCTCGTCGATGCGGATCCCCGAGCCGTTGCACAGCTCGTACGGGCAGACCCAGTGGTCGCCGGGGCGGGCGGGACGGGACGGGCGCGCGGGGCCGGCGGGCATCAGTAGTCGTCCCCACCGGCGTAGGACATGAACTTCGGGTACTCGCCCTGGAAGCTCAGCTTGACCGTGTCGAGGGAGCCGGCGCGGTTCTTGCCGATGATGAGCTCCGCGATGCCCTGCTCCTCGGACTCCGGGTTGTAGTACTCGTCGCGGTAGATGAACATCACCATGTCGGCGTCCTGCTCGATCGAGCCGGACTCGCGCAGGTCCGAGAGCATCGGCCGGCGGTCGGCCCGCTGCTCGACGCCACGGTTGAGCTGGGAGAGCGCGATGACCGGGCACTGCAGCTCGCCGGCGAGGACCTTCATCCCGCGGGACATCTGGCCGATCTGCTCGACGCGGCTCTCCGTGCGGCCGTCCGGGCGCAGCAGCTGCAGGTAGTCGATGATCACCAGGCCGAGCTCGCCGTGCTGCGAGTGCATGCGGCGGGCCTTGGCGCGGATCTCCAGCATCGAGATGTCGCTCGAGTCGTCGACGTAGAGCGTGGCGTCGGTGAGCTTGCCGGCCGCCTCGAAGATGCGCTTCCAGGCGGCGTCCTTCACGCGGCCCTTGCGCAGGTCATCGCCCTTGACGCGGGCCTGGGAGGCGAGGAAGCGCCCGGCGAGCTCGCCCTCGGACATCTCGAGGCTGAACAGCAGGACGGGCTTCTTGTGGTCGATCGCGGCGTTTTCGGCGATGTTCGTGACCAGGCAGCTCTTGCCCATGCCGGGGCGCGCGGCGATGATCGTCAACGAGCCCGGCTGCAGGCCCCCGGTGATGGCGTCCAGGTCGGTGAAGCCGGTCGGCGTCCCCGTCAGCGAGGTGCCGGACCGCGACAGCTCCTCGAGCTTCTGGACCTCGGTGATGAGGACGTCGCCGATCGCGCGGAAGTCCTTGGCGTGGTCGTCGTGCGCGACCTCGAGGATCGAGCGCTCCGCGAGCTCGACGATGTCGCGCGGCGCGAGCTCGTGGCTGTGGACGGCGGCCTGGATCTCGTACGTCGTCGTCAGCACGTTGCGCAGCAGCGCGTGCTCCTTGACGATCTGGGCGTAGCGGCGCAGGGCGCCGACCGCCGGGACCGCGCCCGTCAGGCCGTCGATGGACGCCTCGCCACCCGCGTCCTCGAGCTTGCCGCGCGAGCGCAGGTGCTCCTTGACCGTCAGCACGTCGATCGGCTCGCTGTGGCTCCACAGCTCAAGCATCGTCTCGAAGATCAGCCGGTGCCGCTCGCGGTAGAAGTCGATCGGCTTCAGGTTGTCCGCGACCACGAACTGGTACATCGGCTTGTCCGAGAGGAGGATCGCGCCGAGCACCGACTCCTCCGCCTCGATCGAGTGCGGCGGCGCGATGCCGGTCACGACGTTGGACGGGGCGCTGGGGCGGCGGTCGTTCTGCGGGTACGTGCTCACGGGTCTTCTGAAGCTAGCGGCGGCGCGGACGGCAGGCACGCGGACTTGCCGGAAATCGCGGGAAGAACGCTCGAGCGGCACGGGGTCGCGATCCTTCCGGCGCAGGATCGCGCGTCGCCCGCTCCCGGAACGACGACGGGACCCTTGCGGGTCCCGTCGGTCCTACTACAGCTGGTGCGCTGGAGAGCTAGGCGTTGCTCTCGGTGACGATCGTCTTGACGGTGGCGGTGACGCCCTCGCCGAGGTCGACCACGACGGCGTAGGTGCCGACGTTCTTGATCGGGTCCTCGAGGTGGATCTTGCGCTTGTCGAGCTCGATGCCGCGCGCCTCCTTGACCTCGTTCGCGATGTCCTGGCTCGTGATCGAGCCGAACAGGCGCCCGTCCTCGCCGGCGGTGGCCGCGAGGGTCAGGACCGTCTTGTTGAGGCGGTCGGCGATCTCGCCGGCCTTGGCGACGGCCTCGGCCCGGGCCTTCTCGATCGACGCGGCGTTCGCCTGCGCCTGCGCCAGCAGACCCTTCGTGGCCGGGGCGGCGAGCTGTCGCGGGATGAGGAAGTTGCGGAGGTAGCCCTTGGACACGTCCACGAGGCTGCCCTTGACGCCGACGCCGTCGACGTCCTTCAGGAGGATCGCTTCGGGCATGGCTACCGGCCCCGGTCTTCGCGACGGCCGCGACCGGTGGTCTCGCGGTCGTCCTTGCCGGAGTCGTTCACGTACGGCAGCAGAGCGATCTCACGGGCACGCTTGACGGCGACCGCGACCTGGTTCTGGTGGCGACGGCAGGCGCCGGTGAGGCGACGGGACCGGATCTTGCCGCGCTCCGAGACGAACTTGCTCAGGGTCGCGATGTCCTTGTAGTCAACCTGCTCGACCTTGTCCTTGCAGAACAGGCAGGGCTTGCGGCGGCCGCTGCCCATCCCGCCCTTCTTGTCCTTGCGGCGGGCGGTCTTGCCCGCGTTGCGCTGCTTGGCCACGTCGTGACGTCCTCTTGGAAGATCTTCTAAGACAGTGATTGCCGCGCTCAGGCCCGGGGGCCGGAGGGCGGAAGTCGCACGGCGGCCGGAGCGGCCGGGGTGCGGAGCGTGCGCCGAGGGCGCGCGCGAACCCTCATTGTGGCAGGTCCGGCGCGGCAGCGGCTGTTCGGCTACCAGGCCGCCCGGACGCTCCCGACGACGACGGGCCCCGCAGGGCCCGCCGCGCGCCGGGTCGCGCGCAGGGGTCAGGCGGGGCCGGAGCCGCTCAGAACGGGATGTCGTCGTCCGAGGTCGGGGCGCCCACGGGTGCGGGCGTGGCGGAGGGCGCGAAGTCGTCGACGTTCGCGGGGACGTCGGAGCGGGGCTGGAAGCCCCCGCCGTTGTTGTACCCGCCGCCGCCACCGCCTCCGTTGTCGTCCCGGCCGCCGAGGAACTGCACGGTGTCGGCGATGATGTCGATCGACTGGCGGTTCTTCCCGGTCTCCTTGTCCTGCCACTCGCGCCACTCCAGGCGGCCGTCGATGGCGACGGGCCGGCCCTTGGAGAGGAAGTTCGCGCAGTTCTCGCCCTGCTTGCCCCACACGGTGACGTCGAAGTAGTTGGGCTTGTCGACCCACTCCTCGCCCTGCTTGCGGCGGGTGTTGACCGCGAGGCGCAGCTTGCACACGGGCATGCCGCTGGGCAGCGAGCGCAGATCGGGGTCGGCGGTGAGGTTGCCGGTCAAGACGACCCGGTTGATGTTCGAGGCGGCCATGTGCCGTCGCTCCTTTCGGGAGGGTTCCTGTCGATGAAGAGTGTCATCGAGTCTAGGCCCGGGGTCGGAGGGCTCGCCCCCCGTGGGGCACGATTGGCCGCTCCTTCCGCGCTTTTGTCGCAGGGTCGGTGCAGGGGCGGACGATCTGACGGGCCTCGCCCGGAACGCGCAACGGCCGCTCGAGGAGCGGCCGTCGGGTGCTGCGGCCCCGCGCGAGCGCGGGGTGGGACGGCGGGTGCGCTTAGAGCGCGACCTCGCGCTGGTCCTCGACGGGCGACGGGACGACGGCCGGCGTCGCCTTCAGGTCCGGCGGGGCGCCGACGCCGTTGGCGAGCTTGATGATCCGGAAGCGGTTGACGCCGTCCGTGATGCGGAGCGTCCGGTTCAGCGTCGCCAGCAGCTCGGGCGTGCCGTGGAACTGGATCAGGTGGTACTCGGCGTCCTTCTTGTTCTTGCCGACCTCGTACGTCGTCTGGCGCGTGCCCCAGTCGTGCGACCCGACGACCTCACCGAGCTTCGTGATGTGCTCGGTCGCGTCGGAGATGATCTTCGTGCGCGCCTCGGCGTCGATCGCCGTGTCGAGGAGCAGCATCAGGTCATAGGTCGGGGAGTTCTTGGCCATAGCGGCCAGCAACGGTAGCAAGGGGGGGCGAACTTCCGCGTCCAGGGCCTACCAGGGAGTGATGGACTCCCTCGCCGTGACTGCCCTGCTTCAGCGCGTGCGCTGGTCGAACCTCGCCCGTCTGGCCGCGCTGGCCGGCGTGGCGCTGCTCGCGTTCCTGTGGCCGCGCCTCTCCAGCGCGCCGCCGCCCGTCCCTGCGACCGCGCCCGTCCCGCTCACCCGCGGGCCGGCGGCGGTCCCGGTGGTGCGGGAGCAGGGGACGACGAGCGCGGCGGCCCCGACCGGGACCGGGACCGGGACCGGGA
>JAOPZU010000571.1 GCA_025963955.1 Solirubrobacterales bacterium | reverse complement strand
AGCCGGCGGGGTCGTGCCAGGCCCAGGCCGCGACCGCCGTGCCGTCCGGCGCCACGTCGAGGACCGGCTGCGTCGCCGACCGCGCGTGGTCGGAGATCGTCACCGGCGTCCCGGCCGTCCCGTCCGGAGCGACGAACGTCGCGCGGATGCGCTGGTGCGGCGCGTGGCGGCGGACGCTGAGCACGATGGCCTCACCGTCGTCGGCCAGGCGCGCCTCGCGGAACGTCTCGTAGGCGACGGGCGCCCTGAGCAGCGTGGTCGGCGGCGTGAACGTCTCGCCGGCGCGCCGCGACAGCGTGGCCGTCGGCGAGAAGAACGCGCTGACCACTGAGCCGCCGAACGCCGCCTGTGCGAGCGGGTCCACGTCGGCCGTTCGGGACAAGGACTGCGGTGCCGTCCACTCCGCGAGCGCGACGCCAGGGAGGAGGAGCAGCGCCCCCGCGCAGCAGGCGACAACGAGACGGAGCGGGCGCCGAGGAGGACTCATGGGCCCCGAACGGGAGCGACGGCCGAGCGTCACGACGTCCGCCTGCTCATGGTGCGAGGGCGAACACAACGGTCAGGTTCTGCCGGCCCGCACCCGCGCCGACGTCCGCGTCCTCAGCGCAGCTCGTCGGCCGGGGTGAGCGTCGCGTAGAACTGGCCGAGGGCGGCGACGAAGGACGCGTGGACGTCGGCGCCGGGGACCTCGCGTCCGCCGTACTCCAGGCCGGGGGCGGCGCAGGCGTCGGGCACCAGGGTCATCGTGAAGCCCAGGTCGGCGCCGGCACGCGTGGTCGCGTCGACGCACATGCTGGTCATCATCCCGGCGACCACCACGTCCGTCACGTCCAGGTCGCGCAGGTGCTGTTCCAGGTCCGTGCCGAGGAACGCGTTCGGGGCGCGCTTCGTGATCAGCGTCTCCCCCTCGGCCGGGGTCACGGGGGCCATGATCTCGGCTCCGTCGGTGTCCTCCTCCAGGAACCCCGCGCCGGCGGGGCTGAGGTGCTGCACGTGGACGACGGGCTCACCGGAGGCGCGGAAGCGCTCGAGGACCTCGGCGGCCTTGCCCGCGGCCGCCCCGGGCTCGTGCAGGGGCATGTTCCCGCCGGGGAAGTAGTCCCGCTGGATGTCGACGATGACGAGCGCGCGTTTCATGGAGACGACTGTACGCGCGCACGGCGCGCGCGCCGCGTCATCCGGCCCCTCCACGCCCCGGTCCTCCAAGCCCCGGCCCCCGCGTTTTCGGCCAACGCGCCCGGGTACGTCGGCAGCCTCTCTTCCCACCCCGGAGACACCATGCGCGCGATGACCTACCGCGGCCCGTACAAGCTGCGCGTCGAGGAGAAGGACCGGCCCCGGATCGAGCACCCGAACGACGCCATCGTGCGGGTGCAGCTCGCAGCGATCTGCGGCTCCGACCTGCACCTCTACCACGGGCTCATGCCGGACACCCGGATCGGCCACACCTTCGGGCACGAGTTCATCGGGGTCGTCGACGAGATCGGGTCCTCCGTGCAGCACCTGCAGGTCGGCGACCGCGTGATGGTGCCGTTCAACATCTTCTGCGGGAGCTGCTGGTTCTGCGCCCGGGGGCTCTACAGCAACTGCCACAACGTGAACGCCAACGCCACGGCGGTGGGCGGCATCTACGGCTACTCGCACACCACGGGCGGGTACGACGGCGGGCAGGCGGAGTACGTGCGGGTGCCGTTCGCCGACGTCGGCCCCGTGAAGATCCCGGAGTGGATGCACGACGAGGACGCCGTGCTGCTGACGGACGCCGCCGCCACGGGCTACTTCGGCGCCCAGCTCGGCGAGATCGCCGAGGGGGACACGGTGGTCGTCCTCGGCGCCGGGCCCGTCGGCCTGATCGCGGCCCAGTCCGCGTGGCTGATGGGCGCCGGCCGCGTCATCGTCGTCGACCACCTCGTCGAGCGGCTGGAGAAGGCGCGGACCATGGCGCACGCCGAGACGCTGAACTACGACGAGCTCGACGACGTCGTGGTGGAGCTGAAGAAGCAGACCGACTACCTGGGCGCGGACGTCGTCATCGAGGCCGTCGGCGCGGAGTCCGACGGCAGCTGCCTCCAGCACATCGCCGGGACGAAGCTCAAGCTGCAGGGCGGCTCGCCCGTCGCGCTCAACTGGGCGATCGACGGCGTGCGCAAGGGCGGCACCGTCTCCGTCGTGGGCGCCTACGGCCCGATCCCGGCCGCCGTGAAGTTCGGCGACGCCCTGAACAAGGGCCTGACCATGCGCATGAACCAGACACCGGTGAAGCGCCAGTGGCCGCGGATGTTCGAGCACGTCCGCAACGGCCATCTGACTCCCCGCGAAATGGTGACCCACCGGTTCCCGCTCGAGGGCATCTCGGAGGCCTACCACGTGTTCTCGGCCAAGCTCGACGGCTGCATCAAGCCGCTCATCCTGCCCAGCGCGTCCTGAGGAGCTGACGATGACCGACACGACCCGGACCGACACGAGCAGCGCGGACGACATCCCCATCGCCTACGTCCCGGACCCGCCGCGCATGCGCGAGAGCCCCGAGCAGCTGCGGGCGCGCATTCCGGGGTGGGGCGCCGACCTGGACCCGGCCGACCGGCCGTCGCACCCGAAGCTCCGCTACGCGCCGGACGACACGGGCGCGCACTGGCGCTTCCCGGAGCGGCAGCCCGGAGCGGAGCAGCGCGAGCGCTCCATCGAGCACGCCTTCGTCACGCCGGTCTTCGGCACCGCGCAGCCCCTGCACGGGCTGTCCGGGGCGATCCGCCGCCTGGCCTACCGCCGCTACAGCGAGGCCCGGCTGGGTCACTGGGCCCTGCTGGTGGTGGGCGACCGGGTGGACGCCTGGGGCAGCCACCTGCGCTCGTTCGCCTCGCTGCACCCGGACAACCCGATCACGGAGACCGGGATCCTTGCCGAGCTCCACGCCGACGGCACGGCGCGCAGCGGACGCTCCGACCGGCGCCACCAGCTGCTCGACCCGGTCGTCGTGGCCGGACCGTGGGTGGCCGCTGCCGCCGGCGCGTTCCTCGGCGGGCGGCGCCTGCTGCGGCGGATGCGCTGAGACCCGGCGGCACCCGCCGCCGCTCGACGACGCCGTGCCCGCGCTTGTGAAGGTCTGGGTGAGCCGGTTGACGGAGGCCTTCCGGAGGCCTACGGTCGACGCAGCGGCCTGATCGTGCGGCCACGAGGCACCAGCCGGGCCCCGACCGTGAGGCCAGGCGTCATCACGACCCCGGGCCGCGCGTGCGCGGTCCGGGGCGTGCTCATCGACTTCAGGAGACACTCGTGCCGGCACGGGCGTATGCGGAGAACTTGTCGGCCATCGATGCGGCGTTCCTGCGGGTGGAGAGCGAGACCGCGCTGATGCACATCGGGTGGAGCGCGGTGTTCTCGGCGGCGCCCGACGGCCGGCCGCCGACGGTGTCCGGGCTGCGCGCCCGCGCACTCGCCCGGCTGCACTGGATGCCGCGGTTCCGCCAGCGGCTGGCCGGGTCCCCCGTCGGGCCGCTCGGGGACGCGCGCTGGGTCGACGACGAGCGCTTCGACATCGCCGAGCACATCCTCACGCCGCCCGGCGCGGACGAGCCGCTGTCGGCGGAGGCCTTCGGCCGGCTGCGCGACCGCGTCCTCTCCCAGCCGCTGGACCGCGGGCGGCCGCTGTGGCAGGTGGTGCTGGTGCCGCGCCTGGAGGACGGCGGGATCGGCGTGGTCGGCCGGGTCCACCACGCGATGGCCGACGGCACCGCGGCGCTGCTTGTCGCCACCCTGCTGCTCGACCGGGA
>JAOPZU010000227.1 GCA_025963955.1 Solirubrobacterales bacterium | reverse complement strand
ATCATCGCGGCGACGCCGCAGGCCCGCGCGCTCCTCCGCGACGCCCGCCCGCTCGCCCGTCGTCTGCCGTCGGTCCTCGACATCGCCAACCCCGCCCTGCGCTCGCTGCCGCGCCTGGCGGAGTCCGGCGACGTGCAGGGCCTGACCGCCGAGCTGCGCCCCATGCTCGCGACGATCAGCCGCTCCGCGGTGCCGCTGGGCGCCTTCGGGGAGGACATCCGCCCCGTGGCGAAGTGCCTGAACGACAACATCCTCCCGGTCCTCAACGGCGTGGTGCCCGACGGCAGCCTGACGACGAACCTCAAGGTCTACGAGGAGCTCGGCGACACGTTCACGGGGCTCGGCGCGTCCACCGAGAGCTTCGACGCCAACGGCCCCTGGGTCCGCTACCTCATCGGCCTCGGCAACCAGGCGCTGTCGACGTCGGACGGCGGCGGCACGCTCTCCGCCACCGCCGACCGCCCCGTCGCCGGGTCGACGCCGACCCCGGTCTCGGCACCGCCGCTGCGGCCGGACGTCCCCTGCGAGACGCAGGCCGTCCCGTCCCTCGAGTCGCGCATGAAGCCGTTCCAGGGCACGCAGACGAAGGCTAAGGTCGACAAGGAGCAGGTCACCGTCGTGCTGGACCGCGGCCTGGCCACGATCAAGGGCCTCGACGCCAAGGGCAAGGACCTCGCCGCGCTGCAGGCGCAGCTGGCGACCCTGCTCGGCCCGGAGACGGCCGCCGAGGCCAAGGGCACGACGGCCACGCCGACGACGGCCGCGGCCGAGCCGGCCGCGGACGCGAAGAAGGCGGAGGACGCGAAGAAGGCTGCGGACGCCGAGAAGGCAGCGGCCGCGAAGAAGGCCGCGACCACCACGCCGGCCGCGACGGCGGGGACCTCGCGATGAAGACGATCCGCATGGCGCTCCGTCAGTACTGGTGGGCGGTCGGCGTCATCATCGGCGCCGTCGCCCTGTCCCTGGTCGTGGCGGGCTACATCCTCAAGCAGCAGCGCCTCGGGACGCCCTTCGACGACGTCTACGAGGTCAAGGCGAGCTTCGCCTCGGCCCAGGCCATCACCCCCGGACAGGGACAGGCCGTGGCCGTCGCCGGCGTGACGGTCGGCGAGATCACCAAGGCCGACCTCGTCGACGGCCAGGCGCGCGTCACGATGCGCATCGACCGTCCGAAGCTCGCGGCGATCCACGAGGACGCCCACGTCACGCTGCGCCCGCGCACCGGCCTGCAGGACATGACGATCGAGCTCGACCCGGGCTCGGACGACCGGCCGGCGATCAAGGACGGCGGGACGCTGCCCCAGACCCAGTCGACGTCGCAGGTCCAGCTCGACGAGGTCATCGCGGCGCTCGACAGCGACACCCGCGCGTACTTCCAGCAGCTGCTCGAGGCGAGCGCCACCGGCTTCACGGGCAACGCGAAGCGGTTCCAGAAGATCCTGCGGGTCGCCGCCCCGACGGCCCGGCAGACGCACCGCGTGCTCCAGGTCCTGACGGAGCGCCGCGCCGCCCTGTCCAACACGGTCAGCCGTCTGGGCAGCCTCTCCAAGGCGCTCGGCGGCCACGACGAGGCCATCGGCGCCACGCTGGACCGCGCCGCGGTGACGCTGCGGACGCTCGCGGGCCGCGACCGCGAGCTGCGCCAGTCCCTGCAGCAGCTGCCGTCCACGCTCGCGCTGACGCAGCAGGCCGTCGGCAAGACGGGCGAGCTGGCGGACGAGATCGTGCCGACGTCGAAGGCCCTGCGCCCCGCGCTGCGTGACGTCACCGCCGCGCTGCCGGACGCGGAGCCCCTGTTGCGCGAGTTGCCGGGCGACCTCGCCCCCGTCCAGCGCCTGGCGGTCCAGGGCCGCGAGCCGATCCGGACGATCCGCAGGACGGTCGAGGACCTCGAGCCCCAGCTCGGCGACCTCGACACGAGCGCGAAGGTCCTCCAGCACGTGACGAACGTCCTCGGCTACGACCCCCCGGGCGAGCAGAAGGGCTACTCCTACTACCTCGGCTGGTTCGCGCACAACACGAACTCGCTGTTCTCGACGCAGGACGCCAACGGCGCGATGTGGCGCGGCCAGCTGCTGCTCTCCTGCAGCAGCCTCAGCGGCCTCGCGCCCGTGCGACCCGTCACCGACCTGCTCTCCGGTCTCGGGGTCTGCAAGTGAACAAGAATCGCCCCCATCCCGCGCAGATCGGGATCATGGTCGCCTTCGCGCTCTCGTGCTTCGGCCTGCTGCTCTTCCTCTGGACGAGCTTCGGCGGCCCCGTGCCGCTGCGCGCGGTGCCCTACCAGGTGAAGACGTCGTTCACCCAGGGCGCGCAGCTCGCGGGCTACGCGGACGTCCGCGTCAGCGGCGTCACCGTCGGCAAGGTCACGAAGATCGTGCGCGACGGCGGCAAGTCGCAGGTGACGATGAAGATCGACCCGAAGTACGCGCCGCTGCCGAAGGACACGCGGGCGACCCAGCGGACGAAGACGCTGGTCGGCGAGACCTTCGTCGACCTCTCGTTCGGCACGCGCAAGAACCAGATCGGCCGCAGGGCGTTCATCGCCGACGGCGGCAGCATCCCCGGCAAGAACGTCCAGCAGACCACCGAGCTGGACCAGATCCTCGACGCGTTCGACGCGCCGACCCGGCGGGACCTGAAGACCGTCATCACCGCCCTGGCGAAGAGCACGGCCGGCCGCGGCACGGATCTGAACTCCGCGATCGCGCAGATCACGCCGCTGTCCGAGAGCGCCGATGGCCTGTTCAACGTCCTCAACCGGCAGACCGCGGAGGTCCAGTCCGGCACCCGCGACCTCGGCACGACGTTCGCCGCGGTCGGCCGCCGGGAGGGCGCCATCCGCGGCATCGCCGAGGCCGGCCGCCAGCTCTTCGAGACGACGGCCGCCCTGACGCCCGAGCTGCGCCAGACCCTGAACACCCTGCCGTCGTTCGCCCGCGAGACGCGGCGCTTCATGACCACGGTGGAGGCGACGGCCCGGACGGCCCGGCCCGCCATCGCGGACCTCCGGCCCGTGACGCCCCTGGTGCGCCCGGCGCTGCAGCGGCTGGCCGTCCTGGCCCCGCAGCTCGAGCGGACGCTGACCGAGCTGAACCCCGTGCTGAGCCGGGTCCGCACCGGCCTGCCGCCCGTGCAG